>NZ_JAPSMC010000064.1 GCF_026847645.1 Anoxybacillus sp. J5B_2022 | reverse complement strand
CATGATTGTAACATGTTTTCTTATCATCGAATATCTTTTTCGACAAAATTCGTCTTATGTATATTTTGCCCTAAAACGGATAATCTACAACCGAATCATGAACCTAGAAAGGAGTTGGACGTATGAAAATGCAACAACCAACTATAGCACAACAGGCAGTTATGCCACAGCCGCCACAAGTCATTTCAACCAAAGATGCGCTTTATTTAACAGACATGATGTCATGGAACTTGTTAGCGATGAAAAAAGCGCATTTTTTTGCGTCACAATGCCAAGATCAAGAAATCGTTGCCGCCATCGAGCGGGCGGGTCAAATGCATCAGCGCCATTATGAGCGAATTTTGCAACAGTTGCAACAACCAAACCAACCGACGACACCGCTACAATAAAGGAGGGGACACAATGGCCATTCAAAATCAAGAAAAGCAAGTGCCGAAAACACCACAAATGAACGAGCGCGACTTTTTGAATGACATGTTGACGACGGAAAAATATATGACGTCTTCCTACAGTACGTTTTTGCATGAGGCAAGCCATCAACAACTGTATCAAGACGTGCTGAATATTTTTACGGAAACGCAAAATTGCCAGCGGGAACTGTACAATCTCATGTTCCGTAAAGGATGGTACAAACTTGAACCAGCGAACGAACAACAGCTGCAACAAGCGTACCAGCAATTCCAGGGATATACAAATCAATTCCCATACCAAAACACCCTACAATAAATGGCTTTCCCCGTACAAATCGTACGGGGGAGCTTGTTAATACCCGTATCCTCCATACGGATAATACGGAGGGTACATTGGGTAAGGTGGAAATGGCGGGTATGGTCTTGGACCGTAGAAAAGCGGCGGAATCAATGCGCTGCCAAGCAATCCACCTAATAATCCGCCAAAAAACGGACCGGCAAAAAACCATCGTTCCTCATATGGATGGTGTCGAATCATCCTGATTCTCCTCTCACAATCACAATAAAAATTTTCAAACGATTACCAAGTTGGTCCGTACGGATAGTAGTATGGATAACCATAATATGGATATCCATAAAACGGAGGGATTAACGCACTGCCTAATAACCCACCTAAAAACCCGCCAAAAAATGGACCGACAAAAAATGGTCTAGGACGCCAAAAACCAAACCCCCATGGGCGCCCAAATCCAAAGCCCCATGGACGTCCGAAACCAAACCCCCACGGCCGCCAAATTCGCTCCTCTTGAAGTAAATGCTCATTCATCGTTGCATGCCTCCTCTCGTTGTTACACTTTATACATATGTAGGACAAACGCGGAGGGCGTGGGCGAATGTCCAATAAAAAGAAAAACCGTTGCCAAAATAGGCAACGATTATTGGGTAATCATATAGGCAATCGAGTCGAACAAAATATCGACCGCTGTTTCTAACTGTTCGTCCGTCATCGCCAAGATAGGAATAAACGTCAACACCGGACCAAGCGGACGAATGATAAGTCCTCGTTTCCGCGCCTCCAAAATAGTCCGATGCTCAAACTGTTCCGCACGAGCGAACGTTTCTTTCGTCCGGCGGTCTTTGACAATTTCAATGCCGATCATCAACCCTTTTTGGCGAATGTCGCCAACGACCGGTAACTCATATAGCGTTTGCAATTTGTTCGCAAGCTTTTTCGCTTTTCGCTCGACATCAACAACGAGGTTACGTTTTTCCATCAGTTCAATGTTTTTGAGAGCGACCGAACAGGAAAGTTGGTTACCTGTATATGTATGGCCGTGATAAAACGTTTTGTTTTCGGTAATATCGCCTAAAAACGCTTCGTAAATCGCTTCCGTTGTCAGCGTCGCTGCAAGCGGCATATATCCGCCGGTAATCCCTTTGCCAAGGCAAACGATGTCTGGAAGCACGTTTTCTTGCTGACACGCAAACATCGTCCCCGTCCGACCGAATCCAACCGCTACTTCGTCACAAATAAGCAATACCCCGTACTTTCGACAAAGTGTTTCGACCCCTTTTAAAAAACCAACTGGATGGGTAATAATTCCTGCTGCTCCTTGTACGAGCGGTTCCACAACCATTGCGGCGATCGATTCGTGTTGTTCGGCAAGTACGTTTTCCAGCTGTTGTAAGCAGTAGCGAACGATTTCTTCTTCATTTCCATATTCGTCCATTCGGTAGACATACGGCGACGGCACTTCGATTCGTTCAAATAATAGCGGTTGAAAAATACGATGGAATAATTCCATGCCGCCAACGCTGACCGCACCAACCGTATCGCCATGGTATGCCTCTTTTAGCGACACAAATTTCGTTTTCTTTGCGTATCGAACCGGATCAATATTTTGCCAATATTGATACGCCATTTTGAGCGCGATTTCGACTGCCGCTGCCCCTGTGTCCGAATAAAATACTTTTGCCATCCCCGGCCATAATTCCACTAATTTTTTTGCCAATAAAATGGACGGCACATTCGCTGAACCGAGCAACGTCGAGTGGGCGATTGTTTCGACTTGTTTATGAAGCGCTTCGTTCAACTCCGGGTCATTATGCCCATGAACGTTTACCCAAAGGGAGGCATAGCCGTCTAAATAGCGATTACCTTCGACATCCAACAAATAGCTCCCTTCCCCCCGTTCGATAATCAACGGTTTTTCTTCGACGTACGTTTTCATTTGCGTAAACGGGTGCCATACGTATTGTTTATCCCATTGTTCTAATTGTTCGTAGCGATACGTCATTCGACTAGCCTCCTTAACCATTCCGTTTGCTCTCCTTTTTGTAGCAACGCTTTCGCAACTGCTTGCAGTGACTGGCGCGAAAGGTCGACGACAGGGAGCGTTGTAAGCAACGGCACATCTAATAGCCGCTGAAGCGTTCGAACGTTATCGACATGAATGTCGTTTTGGCTATCAAATTGATTAACGACAAGCCCGATGATCGGCAATGCGTGGTGCTTTGCATACAAAACAGTAGTAGTTGCGTGATGAATCGCTCCTAGCCCTGCTAACGACACAATCACAATCGGAAGCCCGCAGTCGTGAATTAAATCTTTTGTCATATAAAATCCGTCTTCTCTTTCAATCAGCGGCACGGAAAGCCCTCCAGCTCCTTCGACAAACACGACGTCATATTGCGCGGTGAGCTTCACTAATTCTGCTTGAATAGCTGCCGGCTCAATCGTCGTATTCGCTAAACGAGAAGCAAAATGCGGCGACACCGCTGGCTCCATACAATACAAACTTGCCGCTTTTTGTCCCATTTTCGTTTCATACCAGTAACGTTCCGCAAACGAACGGCCATCTTCCGCCAATCCCGTTTGAATTGGTTTATAAATGATAGCTTTCTTGCCCATTTGTTCGACCGCAAACGCCAAAACCGACGTCACGACCGTTTTGCCGATGTCCGTTCCTGTGCCGGTAATAAATATCGCCTGTCCCACACACTCTCCCCCCTTATTGTTTTCTATTTTGCCGGATGGGGATATTACTGTCAACCATTTTTGTTGTTTGGTTAACATTATTAAAAAACCCCTTTGATTTGGCTCACTCAGTGTAATATTTGGAGTTCCGAATCAAAGGGGACTTCAAAGCATCATCACTCCTCAAGCCAGATGAAGATTAACAGAAAAAGATCGGTTCAAACGTGGCGTCCTTCATTTGATGTTTCAAAAAACAATCGCGTACTTTTTTTGAAACGATTACGTAAGGCCTTGGGAAAAATCCAGAACCAAAATATTCGAACGTCCGATTAAAATCAGCAAATTGGTCGATCTCCTCTTGCGCATAGTATATCGCATGTTCCCGAGTTAAGCGGAAGCTTTTAAAATGGCAAGATGGACAAGGAGCTACTCGATTTAGTTCCGTTTTATCATGAATAGGAGGAAGGATGTGAGTCACTATCAGTTGATTCGCAATGGGACTAGTCTTTTTCACCTTGTTAAACACAGGCCTAAATTCAACATGTTCCCAGCCATTTTTCTCTATAAGGGATTTAACATCGGGAGAAACGATCAATTCTTCCTCCCAAGCCATTGCAACCATTTTAGGACGAAACGTTTTTTTCTTAATGATCAAGTCTTGTTTTTGATCGATGTAAACATTACAACGGGTACAACGTCTGACATAGAGCGCTTCTGGTTCATCCTCGTAAACACTGTCTACTAATCGAAGAGAGCCTAGTATAAAATAGCTAGCTCGGTCATAATCTTCTTTTGAATATTCCAGCTCAAATCCTTGGGATATTCTTAATAAATTCGCACGAACCTCTAGTAAAAGCTCATGGTATTCGGGAATATCCATATACATTCGAATTTAATATATTTTCCATACTTTTCAATCAGTGTTTGTGGCTCCGTTTGGGAGAAAGGGCTTTTACTTAATACAATTTTAGCGACTTTCCTCATAAACCTATCTCCTGTAGAATGTAAATATTTTAAGCTATATAAGTTGCAATAAAGGTTTTCTTCCGTGCCACGGCGAATAAATAGAAAATAGGGGAACGGAGAGAAAATACGATGCCGAATCACAAAGACGAGATCGAAAAGTTGTCCACCGCCATGAAAGAAGCAAAAAGTAAACGGGCATATGAACGCTACCAAGCGATTTATCTTCATTTGCAGGGATACGCAAAGGAAGAAATCGCAACGATTATTGGTCGATCCAAAAAAACCGTTTATAACTACATCCATGCCTACACTCAGCGAGGTCTTGACGGACTAGAGATGAAATATTCACCCGGTGCTCCACGTCGATTGACCCCTGAACAGGAAAAAGAGTTGGCTTGGATCATTGAACATCGGCTCCCCGTAGATGTTGGATTCGAAGCGAAATATAACCGGACGCTTGCGATGATCGCTGAACTCATTCAACAAAAGTGGGGACCAACGTACACGCTTCGTGGAACAAGTGACATTCTGCATCGGTTGGGGCTAAGTTATACGAAACCGACCTATACACTAGCCAATGCTGATGAAGAGAAACAAAAAGAATTCGTCGAAATCACTTTCCCAGAAGTAAAAAAACTGGTAGATGGGAACATCGTATATGTCCTTTTTCAAGATGAATCGATGATCCGTGATTACCAAGCGATTCAAAAAACATGGTTTATCAAAGGAAAGCAACGAATCATTCCGACGTTTGGAAAACATCGGGGGCTGAAGCTGATTGGCACGTTGAACGACGAAACAGGGGAGGTATTTTGCATCGAAGAAGAACGCTATGATGCACAAACATTTCTTCGGTTTCTTCAACTTGTGTTAGAATGCTATCCTACAGGTAAAGTTGTGATGATTTTAGATCATGCTCGAATTCACCATACCAAACTCATTCAGCCATTTTTAAAAGAAGCCGAAGAACGGCTAGAGCTCGTCTTTTTGCCACCATACAGTCCGCAATTGAACTTGATTGAAGGGCTATGGAAATGGCTGAAATCAGACGTGATTTACAACGTGTTCTATTCGAGTGTGCAAGAAATTAGAAAGAATGTCCAAGCCTTTATTCAGAGAATCAACCAGAAACCAGAACAAACGATCGATCGTTTGTGTGTTCAGTTGTAAATCTTTAGTTCAACTTATATAATCTAATTTGTTGATCAGTCTGAAGTCCGGGAACAAATGATAGACAATAATGTTTATTTAATCTCCAGTAGAAATCCAATCGAAAACGGAACCATATGCCACAAGCAATTTTCCGGTACTAAGAGTCGTATCACAGAGATGCCAAAGATGTAATGCAAGTTCTATTAAATCCTCTTTATTAATATCGTCTTCGGTCAACCCGTATCGTTCCCTATATTCCACAATATTATGGTCTAAACGGCCGCTTTTAAGCTCATTAAGTAAATCTTTGCTAATCTCCCGTATTTCTTGAACTTCTTCTTCATAAAAATAAATAAAATCATTAACTTTTATTTTCAACAATTTACTTAAGTCAACATTAATACGATGCTCATATTGTTTTAAAAAGCGGAAAATAACTCCATGTATTGATAACCTAATCATTGATAAATCACTATTCACATTTTTTGTCAAATGAAATACAATTCCCATTCTTACCACCTCATAAGACAATTCCAATATATTATGGCTGAGATACTTCACCCAAGGGTTCAAAAACCCTTGGGTGGAAAATTTAGAGTTCAGAAACAGGGACAAAAGTTATTGATATATTTTCCCCTAGTTCCCTTATTAATCTTTCTGTTAACCTTCTTCCCTCGTCATTATGTTTAGATACAAATTCTTGGAAATGTTCGGATTCCTGTTCCTTTAGTAGTGACATTTCTTTCTGGTATTCTACTACCCATTTTACAAAATCCTTCTTTAATTCCTCAGAGATTGGCAAATCGTCAATATCAATATTCCAATTACACTCTGCACACCAAATAGGATCAGCAAAATCTGCTTCCACTTTATAGGATCTTTGGTGATTACAACGTTTTTTAAAAAACATAGTTAATGATCATCCTTCCAAACGAGTTATTTTATTTTTATCCATCTCTTTTTAGGCTTTCCCCAATAAACAGTTGTTATTGTCTTACCTTTGGTAACCGCAACCGCTAAACCATTGTAATAATATACATATGAACTATACCAAGGATCATAATATACTTTACCATGTTTTATAGCCTTGGCTATCATCTTAGATGTAACTTCTCTTTCAATCATTCTTTCTGCAGCATGCCAGCTTACTTTCAAGAAGTATATTCCCATTTCACGTAAAGTAGATACAAGAGAAACTAGCGCTGTGGTTACCGTTAAGACTGTGTCCGTTGGATCATTTTTAGGTTTTTTTGATTTATTTCCGTCTGGATCAACATACGTTATAGGATTATTGTCAACATATACATATCCATTTTGTGAAATTGGATTATCTAGATCTCCCGGATTTGGATCCCTTGAGATAAACCTCGCCGTCTCCGGATCATAATATCGCGCTTGAAGGTAATACAATTTCGTTTCTTTATCATAATAATACCCGGCATATCCAAGTGGTTGTCCAGCGACTCCTGTATCTTCTGAAACAGACAGGACTTTGCCCCACGGATCGTAGCTGTAACTAGCCACCGTCGCTCCATTTTCGTCCACGATACGCATGACATCGCCGCGATAGTTTGTCACATAGTAGAAGGTGTTGCCGTTTGAATTCGTGACGGTGTTCGGCTTTCCATTCGCCCACGTAAACGCCCATACCGTTTGGCCGTTATCGTCAGTGATACGGATTAAGTCGGAGCCATCATAGTGGTAATGGTACGTAGTAGATCCTACCGTTTTCGTTTTCCGCAAGCCGTCTGGATGGTACGTGAAGCTGGCGGTGGTGTTTCCGCTTAAATCTTTCACATAAATCAGGTGACCTTCTCCAGCAAATTCAATTGCTTTAAAAGGCAGATTTCTGAACAATGAGAAATCTGCCTTTTATTTTAAAGATAATGTTTTATTTACAACTTCTTATCTTTTTGAGGAGGATTTAAATAGATATCGTCATTAATGTCATACCCTTCTGGAGACCAATAAGTTTCAGGATAGCCATATTCACTAAACAACTTTCTTAAATACCTTATCGTTTCACTCCATGTTGAAAAAGTAACAAAACTATAGGGAGGATCCCCCTCATTGTTCCACACGGCCCAAGTTTTATTTGGCAATTCAGTAACATACCATCCTCCGTCTTCTGGTATATGAAATATGAAGAATGTATTGTCTCTTGCTTCCGCCCATGTATTATAACCAAGGTTTTTAGCAAATTGTTCATACTTTCTAAAAAAAAATATTTTTAAAAAACTTCATTACAATCCCCTCGTTAAAAAATTAATAATCATTATTTTTTCCGATTTTTCGCTTTCCATATTGTAATCCTCCAAGCTTCTCCACTCCTATAATACTTACCTTTAAAATGAGGATGGTCCTTAGTAAATTTATTACTTTGTAAATGATACCCGTGATTGAAATGCGGAGTATGGAATTCTATAGATCTATATTTTCTTTTACCATTCTTTTTAGTAGAATAAAGAACTCCCCAATATCCTTTACCCGAATCGTTTTCCCCCTTTATTCGCCCAATTTTATGAATTTTAAAATTTAATTTTTTCAATCTCTTATATATTTCTTTAAAAAATTTAGCCCTATGCCCATCCGGATTCACCAACATCACTGGGTTGTTGTTCGCATACGCATACCCATTCTGCGTGGGAATATCATCCGCATCCCCTGAGTCTGGATCCAAGAAAAGGGACACGCCATGCTCCGGGTGATAGTACCGGGTAATGAGAAATATCCGCTTAATAGAAGTTCAAAAATATACATGCATGAGTTGCCTTACTTCCAACCGGAGCAGGGAAATACGCTGCCTCATCCCTTAACAGTCGAGCTTGTCTGATTTATTCTTACAGAAAGTAAGACAAAACCCTTAATATTAATAAAGGTTTTCAAAGTTTTAATTATAAAAAAATGCCTTAGGAGAGAGCGTTTCTCCTAAGGTTCTACAATTACAAAAATAATCCGACCTATCTAATCAATATTTTATTTAATATGTCTGATTTCCTTCACCTTAATCAATATTTTATCACAATGTTTTCCTGTTTTTCATTGAGTTTATGAAGAAAGATAAGACACTTTATTTACTTTCCATATAATCTGTGTTTCGTTTTCTTTTTCTAAAAAAGTTACAACCCACCCGAAATGATGTAAACGATCAGTAAATGTCACCTTATGATTTAGTGTCCATGTTAAATCGCCTAAATATCTCCAATAAAAAGATTCGTGTGGTCTGTCTACTCTTACTAATCTTTCTTTCTTTAAAACCTTATTTCCTTTTTGACGTTTTATTTCTAAATATATATCTACATAAGAGACTTCGTGTTCACATATAATGCTACATATATATCTACGATTAGGACTGCTCTTTTTCTTATAGATAAATGTATTTTTGTAATTTAATTCTTTTATCTTGTTGTATATTTCACGAAAAATTTGCTTATCCCATCCTCGCTCATCAGCAAGTATTTCCATACCCTCTTGTAACACTTCTAATGCCATTTTCTTTTTTTCCAAGTCATCCGTAAGAGAGAAGTATTGATTATAATCCATTTCAACATAAACAGTAATAAAATCGGGTACCATTTCCATTTCAATTTCTTTCTCGCTTAATTTAGATAGATCCGGTACGCATTGAATGATAACTCCCTTTTCCCCATCTGTATGAATTTCGGGCAAAAGACGAGTATAAAGTGATGTAATACATCTTGTTTCATAATGAAAGATGGCGGACTTGCTTTGCCTATAATCGGTAAAGGGGCTTGTCTCACCATTATCATAGTCAACTATTACAGTATGATCAAAATAGTTTATATCACTTGGAATAGAAAGTTGAATATCCCTTATAACAGTCATTTTTTCACTTCCTTTTATTAAATTTATGGGCGATAGTGAAATGGAGGTGATAATTTGTTGTTAGGCTGGATTCTATTAATGTATTCCGTATGCCTTTTTTCCCATCTCAGTGCATTATACCTACCACGTATGTTAGTTTTTATTATTCGTGAAGCATACCGATCTGTCTTGTATCGCTGATTCCACTTTCTAACTTGCCTTTCAGCGCGATATGATTTTCCCTTTTTAGAAATCCTTCCATCACTAATACCAACTTTGACTACTTTATTAGTTTTTTTATCATAAATTTCATATCCATGATGTATCGCAGGATTTCTTTTACTATTCGAATGATATTTTTTTGAAATCTTTCTATATTTCTTGTAGACCTTATAAATCTTATAAACTCTATAAGCCCCCACTCCAGCTATAATAACAATATGAGCATAATGCCCATCCGGATCCACCATCATCACCGGATTGTTGTTCGCATACGTATATCCGTTCTGTGTGAGGATGTCGTCTGCATCTCCTGGATCTGGATCCCTCGAAATAAACTGCGCCGTTTCCGGATCGTAATACCGCGCTTGGAGGTAATACAATTTCGTTTCTTTATCATAATAATACCCTGCATACCCCAGTGGTTGTCCAGCCACAGTCGCGTCTTCTGAAACAGACAGGACTTTGCCCCATGGGTCATAGCTGTAGGAAGCTACTGTTGCGCCATTTTCATTGACAATACGTACGACATCACCGCGGTAGTTCGTCACATAATAGAACGTGTCACCGCTTGAATTCATGACGGTATTCGACTTTCCATCTGCCCACGTAAACACTCATACCGTTTGTCCGTTATCATCGGTGATACGGATTAAGTTCGAGCCGTCATAGTGGTAATGGTACGTGACGTCATTCACCGTTTTCGTTTTCCGCAAACCGTCTGGATGGTACGTGAAGCTGGCGATTATGTTTCCGCTTAAGTCTTTTACCGCAAGCAGTCTTCCTTCTCCGTCCCATTCGTATTGGGCGGCTTAACCAATACAATCAATCCCTTTACCGATACAATTTTCTCATATATCGTATAAGTAATACAAACAGAGGAAGGGATGCATCATACCAATTAAAATCAAACTGAAAGAAATTCTGTAAAGAACGTGGGATTTCTCAGCGTGAACTGGCTCGACTTACAGGGCTACGCTCGAACATCATCATCCATCTTTGTTCAGACCAAGTAAACAGAATCTACCCCTCAACATTAAAAAAATATGTAAAGTGTTAGATCAGAAGTTAATCGAGGTAGAGTAATTCTCTCGCTATAGTAATCGGAATAAGAGGCAGAAAAGTTTCGAAAAAAATTTTTTAAACGCTGAGAAAACAAAGGTAAGGTTTTTGGAGATAAAAACGGCGATAACTGATGATTTCTCAGCTGTTTATTGTTGATGAAAATTATAAAATTGGACATCTTTTTCAAACTCATCCTGTGCGTACAAGGCAATTCTAAAAATTATCATGCAGGAGTTTCAAGGGTTATTTGTATATGTTGTACTACAAAGGGAGTTATTCGGCACTACACACCCTATAAAAAAGACCTTGAAAGAGTCATAATACTCTTTCAAGGTCTTTAAATTTATGCATTGTGTAACACATTTTTTGCAGCTTCGCTATTTGGCATTATCTTTAATATTTCTTGAGCAATTGCTTTAGCTTCTTCTTTACTAATTAACTTTTCTGGAATGTCATGGAATAACAACAAATGTTCTTTCAAGCTAACATCTTCAGGGCTTAATTCAACTGCTCTTTTAGCATGGTATAATGCACTTGCGTAAGCGTCTGGTAAATGGCACAATGCAGTACTTAATAACTCTGAAGCTAAGTAATGATAATATGCAGTCTCATTATTATTTATCAAATAACAGACAAATGAATAAGCACTTATACTCTCTTCATCAAATCCTAATTCAAGAACAACTTGCTCTAAAATATTTCTATCTTCATTCTCAATATATTCTATTGCTTTTTGAAAATCACCCGATGTTATTAATTGCTTTATCTTTTCCTTCATAGTTATTTCACCCACGCATCAGATATTCTTATTGTTCCATCAGGTAGTTTTTTGTATGTCACCTGTACCAATTGTCCATTAACCATTTTAACTCTAGAAGAAACAGATTTATAAGGTATATCTGCACCATTATGCATTACATCGATGATAATTTCTTTTATTTTCCCCCAATTCTTATCAGGCACAAGTTTTTCCCATTGATGATTAGATTTTTTACTTCCATTTATAATATGCTTTATCTGATTACTGTTAAGTTTCCCTATTGCATCATGTACTTTAGAAGAAGGCAATAGCTTAACTTTACCCGTACCCTTAACTTTCTTCTTAACTTGCTTTCTAACAAGCTTATAGGCTTTTTTCTTAATCTGCTTCTTCGCATAATAGATAACAACCTGACGTCCGCCCACTACAATGACCGCAACAACTAAAGGATGTTGACCATCTGGGTCGGTCATCATCACCGGATTATCTACTGCGTAAATGTACGGGTTCTGTGTAAGCGGAAGATCTTCCGTACCAATGACAGGGTCTCTTGAAAGAAACCTTGCTGTTTCGGGATCATAATATCTTGCTTGTAAATAATACAATTGCGTTTCAACGTCATATACGTATCCCGCATAGCGAATTGGCTGCCCTGCAATCCGAGCGTCCGTTGGCTCCGGAGAAAGAGGTTTTCCCCACGGATCATAACTGTATGAAGCTACCGGTGTTCCGTTTTCATCTACAATTCGAACAACGTCTCCGCGATGATTCGTGATATAAAAGAATGTTTCGCCATTTCGATTCGTTAGGCTAACAGGTTCACCATCATTCCACGTAAACGCCCACACCGTTTGTCCGTTATCATCGGTGATACGGATTAAGTTCGAGCCGTCATAGTGGTAATGGTACGTGACGTCATTCACCGTTTTCGTTTTCCGCAAGCCGTCTGGATGGTACGTGAAGCTGGCGATGGTATTGCCGTTTAAGTCTTTGACGGTAAGCAGGCGGCCTTCTCCGTCCCATTCATATTGGTATTTGTCATCTTGAAGAAGATTTCCTGCTTCATCATAGTGAAAGCCTTCAACTTCATTTGCTGCGTTAAAAGTGAGCGTCTTGCCGTGCGGATTTTTTAAGTTCCCAGCCGCATCGTAATCGTATGGAACGGTGTTGCCTTGGTATGTCCATGACTGGAGACGACCGGCAAAGTCATACGTAAACGTATGCGGATTCGTGCCATCAAAATAATTCACGATGTTTCCATCCGCATCGTATGCATAGGTCAAATCCAGCGCATCCGCACCGACGACATGTTGTCCCGTTAATCTTCCGGCGTCATCATACGATTGATACACGCTGAAGGAAGACGTATTGGCGCTGTTTTTCACGTTCATGCGAATCGGTTGACCGCTTTCATCATAGTAAAACTCGGTCGTTTGCCCTGTCGGCACTTGAATCGACGATAGACGCTGCAACGTGTCATAACCAAACGTCGTCGTATACGAATTTCCGCCGATCGTTTCCACATAGGAACTACGCAAATCGTTCGACTTGCTGTTCGGGTCGGTCACATAGTTGTTTTGAAGCTGGTATCCATCCGGTTCTTGCGACGTTTTCAAACGATTGTACGTGTCATACGTGTATGAATACGTTTGACCGTTCGCTTGAATGCTTGTTACATTCCCCGCATAGTCGTACGTATACGATACGATCTTTTGACCATTGACCCATTTTTCCGTTAGTTGATTTTTGCGGTCATATTTGAATTCCTGCTTCGAAAGGATCGTCGTGTCTTTTCCTTTTTCAACCGACTTCAGGTTTCCATTATTATCATAATCATACTTAATAAATTTACCTAACGGATCTTGTTCTAATGTTACTTGGTTAATGGCATTATAATCAAACGTCGTGACGTTGTTTCTTGGGTCAGTACGTGTTTTCAAGTTCCCTTGCGCATCGTACGTATACGAAGTCGTAATGCTTGGTTGTCCCGCTGGTGCGACAAGGGTCACCGATGTGAGCTGGTCTAAATAGTTGTATGCGTATGTTGTTTTTCGTCCGCCTGGCGTCGTTACGGATGTCTGGTTTCCATTCGCATCATAACCGTACGACGTCGTTTGGTTCAATTCATCCGTTTCTGATGTGACAAAGTTGCCATCGGCACTGTACGTTGTCGTCGATGTAGAAGCTTTTTCTTCCAGTTTAATGTTATCAAAATACACCGTTCCGGCTTGGTTGTTATAGACTCCGTAAATTTTCGCTTGGTTAAAATCTTTCGCCGCTCGGAACGTCTTTTTCACAAACTGCCACTGATCGGTCAATGTTTTATCGAACGGAATCGTAAACGTTCCAGTTGTCCCATCCGTATAGACGAACGATAGCTGCAACGAAAACTCGCCAGAAGTATTTGGATTTTTCACATACGCCCAACCGGATAACGTGAGCGGATCATCTTTTTTCCCGCTGACAGAAACAAGTTGTCCGACATAACGACTCGCGCTGCTGACTCCATTGATTTTGACCGAATATTGTCCTGCTTTCGCTTGCTCGGTCGTTCTGCCGTCCCCTGTACCAAAGGCATTTAACGTCCAGTTATCAATTGTTGTTCCACTTCCAGCTTCCATACTGACGTTTTCATTCGAAGCATACTCGGTTACCATGGCCCCTTGATCTAACTGAATGCCATCAAAATAAGCCGTTCCTGCTCCTGTAAAGATACATTCGATATGAATGTAAGCGGTATTGCTTGGTGCAGTAAAGGAATAAGAAATTGGCATCCAGTCTCTTGTTCCTGTCACGTAAGGACTTCCGTATACAATCGTATTCCCTGCTTGATCTTTGATATACTGATTATTCACATCCTTAAAATAAACGCGAATTCGTGCACCTGTACCGGTTACGTTCGTGGTTTTCATATATCCAGCTACGGTATAGGTCTTGTCCGCTAATGTGATATTAATCGGCACATCTTGATAGTAATAACGCGATCCTTCCGTACCCGTCAACGTGATTTTGGCGGAGCGAGTGCCAAATACATGGTCGGAACTGACCGCATACCCGCTTCCCGTGCGCACAAGCCAGTCCGTCGGTAAATTATTCGTGCCAACCGACTCAAAATTCGCGTTGACTACCGGATTGTACAAGGTGGATGTTGGAGTGACTTCTGTCACCGCATTTCCATACCGGTCATACGTAAAATAATCCGTTAATCCTACGTGATTCGTCGAGAATAATAAGTTGCTGACACTGTCGTACACATTTTGCTCTGACAAACCAGAGCTGGTCGTTGAGCTCGTTAAGTTAGATTTGTCGTCATAGAAGTTATCTTCTCTTTCGTTATCCGGTGACACGAGATTCTTTAAATTACCTTTACTATCATATTCAGCTGAGGTCGTTGGACCATTCGCTTCTCCCGTGTCTTTATTTGGTTCAATGACGGTCTTAATTCTATTATTTTCCCAAACGTATTGAGTAACTGAAGGATGTTCCTCTTGGTAGTCTTCGATGATTTCAACGACATTGACCGTAGCTAAATCTTGATCAATATTGCTTTTGTAATACGTCTGATCGCCATTGGCATCTGTAAAAATGGTTTCATTCACCGACGGATACATGAGTTGCGCAAAGATGGTATCGGATCGAGGATCGATAATTTTCGACACTCGATTGAGATCATCATACTCAAATTTTCCTTTATTTCCGTTTCCGTCCGTAATCGCGATTAATTGTTGTTGATCATTGTAATCGAACGTAATCGTTTTATGCTCTGGCCGGTTCGCCGCATAGGTAATCGTTCGCAAGCGATTGTGCCCGTTTAAGCTGTCATACGTAAAGGTCGTTTCCGTTCCTCGGAAATCGGTAATTTTTTGTAACAGTCCTGTCGTCGGATCATACGCCAAAGACAAATCGCGTCCCGTTGTTTCCGAGCCGTACCGCTCGCTAATTTTCGTGATTTGATTCGTCGTTCCATTAAATGTGTACAAAATCGTATTGCCTTTCTCGTCGACGACTTTCGTATTCCGGCCTTGGGAGTCAAAATAATATACCGTTTCGTCCGGCTCTTTGAGCGTGTATCCTCCATCTGGCGTGCTGTTAAACTCAAAAAATGTTCCCTCTGGTGCCGAGTAAGCAGTGCCTGTATCATATTGCTGTTTATTGAAGTGATAATGCGTGCCGTTTTCATCAATATACTCCACAATCGTCTTATCGCTGTTTGGAATGAGTTTTCGTTGAGCACTGAAGGTCCAGCGGTATCCATACACATCTTCAAAGTCGGAACGGCTATTGTACACCATTTTTAAGTTGAAGGCATCCGTTCTTCCAGGAAGTGATAAAACCGGAATATCATAGACCATATTCCCGTTAATCACGTTCACTACTGCGGTTCCTTCTCCATTAAATAAATCCGGCGTGTACGTCCAGTAATCCGTAATGCCCAATAACTTCTTCGAACGGTACGAAATCACGAGTTTTGGTTTTCCGTATGGCGACCCATCCGCACTATTCCATTCCGTTGAGTAGAATAATTTTTGGGCAGCTGTCGCTTCTTGCGCATCATCCGTTTTTAAGACGACGCCATAGTTCGGAACCGTTCCGTCGTACCAGCCTTTGACTAAATCCGAAACAGCAAAATAGTTATATCCGGCTTTTGTTTCTGATTTGGTGGAGACCGGAGTTGGATCAAAGCTTGGCTGTGTGCTCCAATTGATGATAGATGCGTTAAATGCGCTTGTGACCTGATGTAAGGAAATGGATGGTCCGGCTGGTGTGGAGGAGTTAGGAACATACTGGTACACACCAACGCTTGCCCCTGTAACTTTTGCATTTGGGATCGGGGGCAAGGTCCATTTTAGATAGGTCCGCGTTTTGCCAAGTGTCGGGTCTTTCCCGACCGACAAGTAATTTAAGTTGCCGTAATTGCTGGACGTTCCGCTCGCCACAAACGTATCTTGTGCTTGGAACACATCAATCCACGGGTCAATCACGACTGGATACACACGCTTCGGATCGGTTAAATAGGACTCATCAGCCGTGACCGTTAAGATAAACCCATCATCGACAGGAGTAATCTCTTGAGTCACTTGTTCCGAAACATTGCCTTCCTTCGATGAATCATACATAAACGGACGCTGGATGTAAAACAAAAACTTTCCTGTTTTTGCATCCGTAAATTCAATGGTTCCAGACTCTTGTTTCTCCGCTTTTAACCCTTGGA
>NZ_JAPSMC010000063.1 GCF_026847645.1 Anoxybacillus sp. J5B_2022 | reverse complement strand
TAATGTAAAATGATAGATAAAAAGACTTATAAAAGGAGAGGAAAGTATGTTCAAACGCTTTTTGAAAAACGAGCGAGGATTAACATTAATCGAATTGCTCGCCGTCATCGTCATCTTAGGAATCATCGCAGCGATTGCCATTCCGAGTATTGGGGGACTCATCGACAACTCGAAAAAAGACGCGCACGTAGCGAACGCTCAACAAATGATTAATGCTGCAAAAATTGCTGTAACGGCGGATAAAGATTTGATTCCAGCTAATGGGAAATACACAGTACTTCCGCTTGCTTATTTGGAGAATAAAGGATATTTAGAAACAGTAAAAGACCCTGATGGGGATGCTGGAACGTATAAAAAAGGATCTGACTCGTCACTTACCAATCAAAATGCTGATCCAAAAGGAGAATATTCCTATGTACTTATAGAAAATAAAGACACAAAATTAAAATATTATGTGAAACTAATTAATAGCTCACGTGGTGTTTTTGATAAAGATGATAAGGCTGCTGTAGGAGAAGAGAATTTAAAACGTGATGCAGTAAACGACATTAAAAAATAGACACAGCCAAGTAAAAAAGAATAAATAAACAATCTAAATTTATAATAAATTTACAATTAGAGTGATCGCATATGTCGTTTTTTATTTCCTTCCTCCTTGGTCTTTTTCTTGGCTCATTTTATAATGTTGTCGGGCTAAGGGTGCCGAGAGGGGAGTCGATTGTTGCGCCGCGTTCGCATTGTCCATCTTGTAAGCGAACGTTAACGGCGTTTGAGTTAATTCCGGTCGTTTCGTATGTGTTACAAAAAGGGAAATGTCGCGCATGTTCAGCGCTCATTTCCTTTGTTTACCCATTCGTTGAGCTGTCCACGGCGATGCTGTTTGCGCTTGCCCCACTTTTTGTCGGTTGGTCAGCGGAAATAGTCGTTAGTTGGACGCTCATTTCTTTATTTGCTATCGTTTTCGTTTCAGACGTGCATTATATGATTATTCCAAACCGTGTTTTATTATTTTTCGCCCCGCTTCTTCTTATTGAGCGTCTATGGTTTGCGCCGCTTACTCCGTGGTGGGATAGTTTGTTAGGCAGCATCGTTGGATTTTTGATGTTATTTATTATCGCGCTCATAAGTAAAGGTGGCATGGGTGGTGGAGATATTAAACTGTTTGCCGTGATCGGTTTGGCGCTTGGGGTCAAACTGACGATTTTAGCGTTCTTTTTATCGACGCTCGTCGGGACAATATTTGGGCTTGTCGGCATGGCGATGGGGCGTGTGAAGCGTGGTGAACCGATGCCGTTTGGACCAGCGATTGTGCTTGGGACGTTGACTGCCCACTTTTTTGGACAAGCGATGATCGAATGGTATAAGCAATGGATTTTCTTTTAATACGAGGGAAACAATATGAGTATGATGAACTTATTTAAACCGCGGCATAAAGTAGCTAACGTTGTCATCAAAGACCATGTCATTCGCTATGTGGAATTAAAACCGAACGATCCGTTTACGATTCAAAAGAGCGGGGAGCGTGACTTGCCGAAAGGGCTTATTCACGATGGGAAAATAATGGATCGCGAAACGGTTACGATGATTTTAGAAGAATGTGTGGACGAATGGAAATTAAAAAATAGACGCGTCCGTTTTCTCGTTCCCGACCCGGTCGTCGTCATCCGTCGGTTGCAACTGCCGAATGACTTGCAAGAAGATGAGATTCGCGGCTATTTATTTATGGAGCTTGGAACGACGATTCATTTGCCGTTTGAACATCCAGTGTTTGATTATGCGCTATTGGAAAAAACGAACGAAAAGCTGGCGATTTTATTGTTCGCTGCCCCAGAACCAATCGTGCGCGATTACGCCGAGTTGTTAGAAGAAGTAGGTCTTAGGCCAATCGCCGCCGACGTTTCGCCGTTATGCGTCTACCGTCTCTTTCATGCTGCTGACCAAGTGCGGCGCGACGACCATTTGCTTATCGTCCAAATCGATGAATCTGCTGTCAACGTCAGCGCCTTCTTTAACGATGTACCTATGTTTATGCGGCAATTGTTGTTTGAAGTGCCGAGTGAACCTGTTCACCGCGACGAATGGTTTCGTCCGTTTGAGGACGTATATAAAGAAATCGAACGGGTCATGAACTTTTACCGTTTCTCGCTGCATCAAGGAAATGCACAAATTACAAGAATTTTTTTAACAGGGGATCACCGAAAACTATCGAACCTTCATGAAGCGATGCAAGAGCGGTTTGACATACCGGTCGAACGGCTAGCCGAGCCGTTCGCTTCAGCGGTTGAACCGCGCTACCATTTAGCTTGGGGACTTGGACTAAAAGAGGGAGTTACGCATGCTCATCGACGTTAACTTACTGCCGAAAAAAGAACCGAAAAATATTGTGCTGCTCGTTAGTTTTCTTCTATTGTTTGCTCTTATGCTTGCTGGCGGAGTGTTCTTTTATTTTTCAATGCAGCAAGCAAACGAGCAAGTGGGGGCGCTCACGCAACAATTAAAACAGTTGCGTGCACTAGAAGCGGCGGAGCAGCAAAAACTACAAAACGTCCAGTCGCAAAACGAAGTGCAAGAACTAAAAAAGACGGTCGAGTGGGCGCAGCAATATCCTTTAAAAACAGTGCGGTTGTTGCGCGAATTAGCAAAACAGCTGCCGGAGCGCGGCTTTTTTATGAATTTTTCGTATACAGAAGATGGAGCAGTGAAAATCACGGTGCAGTTTGATACGAGCGAAGATGCTGCTTATTATTTAAAGCGACTGGAAGCATCTGCGTTTATTGCCGACGTGCAACTTAAAAGCGTTACAACGGCGAGCGCACAAAACGAGAATAAAACCGAAGAACGCGACGTGCTGCCGCGTTATTTAGCGCAATATGAGCTGCACGTCAATAAAAATGCGTTAAACGAGAAAAAGGAGCAGTAACGATGACTGTTCAAATTGGAAAACGCGAAGCGATGGTATTGTTGATGATGCTATTTGTCGTCAGCGCCCTGTTTGCTTTTCTTTATTTCTATATGTTAAAACCGCTTCATCTCCGCGTGGCGGAATTAAAAACGACGGTGGCAAATGAACAAAAATTAGTCACTACATTGCAAGCACAAACAACAAAGCAACAAACAGATATTATCGATAGCGCGGTCGAGCTACAAAAACGAGTGCCGGTCAAACCACTTGTCGAGCAACTTTTGCTTGATTTAGAAAAAGCGGAAGTCGTTTCGGATAGTTTTATTTCGAATATGTCATTTAATGAAGAAGCGGGGATGAACGCGCCGCAACAAGCGGCTGCGCAAACAACCGAACAAAAAGGAGCGCAGCAAAGCGCTTCTCCTTCCACTGCGCAGCAAAATCAGGCTTCCACTACGCTACCTGCTGGCTTAAAAAAGGTAACCGTTCAGTTGACGGTACAATCGCCGTCGTATTATCAGCTCGAACGTTTTTTACAAACGTTAGAACAATTGCCGCGCATCGTTTCGGTGGAGTCGCTGTCGTTTACAGGAAATCCAGAGTTAACATCCGTCGAATCTACCGTCCATCCATTAACCTATTCGTTAACGGTGAGCGCGTTTTACCATCCAGGCTTAGCAAGTTTGCAAAACCAAGTACCGCCGCTTGACGTTCCACCTCCAAGCAACAAACAAAACCCATTGACCGAGTTAATCCCCCAGTCGTCGGGCGATGAATCGTCCACGCAACGGTAGAGGGGGGATCAGCTGATGTTACCACGGATGAACCGAGGGATGACGTTGTTTGAGCTGCTTGCGGTTATTGCCATTTTAGGCATTGTCGCATCGATTGCCGTCATTATTGTCACGAACGTTATTGAAAAAATGCGGATGCAGGCGTTCGTTTCCGATGCGTATGCGATGTACGAAGCGGCGAGGCTTCATGTTGGCGCGGAAAAAGTCGAATTTTTGGCGCCGCGTTCGGCTGAAACGTTGACGTATAAGCAGCTTGTCGAAGACGGGGTGCTTGAACCAATCAAAGATCCGTTTACCGGAAACGTTTTATCGACCGAAACGAATCCGTCGTACGTGCTGATTAAAAAAGACGAAAATGGGCGGCTCGATTATTTTATTTGTCTAAAAGGGGAAACGAAACAACTTTGTTCCTATAGCGATACGCAAGCGGAAGTTCCGGTCGAACAACTGTCCATTTCGCTAATTAAAGATATTCGTTGACGCGAAATTTGGCGAAAACCTTCGAGAACGAGACGACAAATGTCTTGTTCTTTTTTTTTGCATTTATGATAAGATGGGCAAAGAATCGACGAAATGGGATGAGGATGGTGACAAAATGGACAAACAAGCGAAAATTACGGTGAAAATTAACGGAGAAGATCGCCCATTTATGATGGAGAAGATCGCCGCCGAAAACGAAATAAGCGCTGCTATCGAAGAAGAGGAGGCACCAGCGGCAGTAACGACTTTGGAAAAAACGCCCGCAAAACCGATGAAGCGAATGCTTCACACCCGCGTAAAAACCGCGCTTTTTTCGATTTTGTTAGCGGTCATTATCGGGACAAGTTTTGGCTTTATTGTCCTTCACATCGTGCCGAAACAAAAAGAAACGGCTTCTTTGCCACTTTCGCCCGTTTCTTTGCCAAAAGAAACGCCAGCGGCAAAAGAAGTGGCTGAGCCACTAACGGTTGCTATCATCCAAGCTGGAGTGTTTAGTGAGAAAAAAGCAGCGGAAGCATATGCAAAACAATTGCAAGCTTCGCAAATTCCGGCGGTGCTCGTCGGAACAAAGCCGATTGCCGTATGGATTGGCGTCGGTGCGGACAAGCCATCGCTTGCGCCGCTCGTCGAACAATTTAAACAAAAAGGGCTGACGACGTACGTCAAACCGCTCGTGCTTTCATCCATCCAAGAGGAAACGGTTCAAGCACTATACACGAAAATGGCAAATATCTCCGCCCAGCTGCTGGCGAATGCCGATGTTTCCGAAGCAGAGTGGACAAGTTTAGAAACGAGCTATAAAAAGGTACAGAAAAAAAGCGAGCAACTAGAGAGCGCATATGTGTCATTAATCGCTTATCGAAAACAAAAAGAAACTCCTCTCCTTTGGAACGTACAGCAAAATTTGCTCGCCGTCTTGCAAAAAGAAAACGAATGATGTCGAAAGAAGCGAAACGCTTCTTTTTTTGTCGGAAAAATTGTGTGAAATGACGAATTTTGGTATGATACAAGTGTATCTTCCAATTTGAAACGAAAGGTGATGGATATGACACGACTGATTTTAGCCTCAAGTTCACCTCGCCGCCGGCAACTGCTCGAAATGGCAGGCCTCCGCTTTGATGTCCTCGTCAGTGATATTGACGAACAAATCCAACGAAACGAATCTCCAGCACAAATCGTCCAGACGCTTGCTTTTCAAAAAGCAAAGGCGGTGCAGCGAATGAATCCGGACGCGTATATTATCGGTGCGGACACCATCGTCGTTTATAATGACCAAGTGCTCGGAAAACCAACAACGAAGGAAGAAGCGTACGAGATGTTGCGCGCATTATCCGGGAAAACGCACGACGTATTTACCGGCGTCGCCATTATTGCTCCGCACGAAGAAACGACGTTTGTCGAGCGGACGGAAGTAACGTTTTGGGAGTTGGCCGAAGAAGAAATCGCGGCTTACATCGAAACAGGAGAGCCGATGGATAAAGCGGGAGCATACGGTATCCAAGGGAGAGGAGCGTTGCTCGTCAAACACATTGTCGGCGATTATTACGCCGTGATGGGGTTGCCGCTTGCGAAAACGGTACGAGAACTAATGAAACTTGGCTGGAAAAAGGGGGAAACGACATGACGTTAATGATTCGCGACGTTCCGAAAGAGGCACGACCGCGGGAACGGCTTCTTTCGGACGGACCGGAAAGCTTATCGAACCAAGAACTGTTAGCGCTTTTACTGCGCACGGGCACAAAAGAAGAGTCGGTGTTGCAACTTGCTCAGCGACTGCTTCACCATTTCGAAGGACTTCGGCTTTTGAAAGATGCAACCGTCGAAGAAATGACGAGCATTAAAGGAATTGGCGAAGCGAAGGCAATTCAAATTTTAGCAGCAATTGAGCTCGGTCGGCGCATCGGCCGCCTCAGTTATGACGAACGATACGTGATTCGTTCGCCGGAAGACGGGGCAAAATATGTCATGGACGATATGCGCTTTTTATCCCAAGAACATTTTGTTGCCATTTATTTGAATACGAAAAACCAAGTCATTCACCGCAAAACCGTTTTCATCGGGAGTTTAAACGCCTCCATCGTTCACCCGCGCGAAGTGTTCAAAGAAGCGATTAAACGCTCTGCCGCTTCTATTATTTGCGCCCATAACCATCCTTCAGGGGATCCGACCCCAAGCCGCGAAGACATCGAAGTGACACGCAGGCTTGCCGAATGCGGCCGCATTATCGGCATTGAGTTACTAGATCACCTCATTATCGGCGACCAAAAATTCATCAGCTTGAAAGAAAAAGGATATGTGTAATAGTTCTCTTTTTTTGGCGAATGCGCTATAATAACAGTTATGAGTTTTTCCTCACCGTTTTTAGGCGGTGTTGTACAAAATAACGAATAATGGATAAAATGAACGAGAAGTATTTCGTTTCAGAAAGGAAGATACATGCTATGTTTGGATTTGGCACAAGAGATCTTGGAATCGACTTAGGAACGGCCAACACTCTTGTATACGTAAAAGGAAAAGGGATTGTCGTGCGCGAGCCATCGGTAGTGGCATTGCAAAAAGATACAAAACAAATTGTTGCCGTCGGGAACGAAGCGAAAAATATGATCGGGCGTACGCCTGGGAATATTGTTGCGTTGCGTCCGATGAAAGACGGCGTTATCGCTGATTATGAAACGACAGCGATTATGATGAAATATTATATTAACCAAGCGTCGAAAAACAAAGGCTTTTTCGCTGGCAAACCGTACGTCATGGTATGCGTCCCGTACGGAATTACAGCGGTGGAAGAGCGTGCAGTCATCGATGCGACAAGACAAGCAGGGGCGCGTGATGCGTATACGATTGAAGAGCCGTTTGCGGCGGCGATTGGTGCGAATTTGCCAGTATGGGAACCGACGGGAAGCATGGTTGTTGATATCGGCGGCGGTACAACGGAAGTGGCCGTTATTTCGCTCGGGGGCATCGTCACGAGCCAATCGATTCGCATCGCCGGCGATGAAATGGACGAAGCGATTATTCAATACATTCGCAAAACGTACAACTTAATGATCGGTGAGCGGACAGCAGAGGCAATCAAAGTAGAAATCGGTTCGGCAGGCAACCCAGAAGGAATTGGCTCGATGGAAATTCGCGGCCGCGATTTATTAACCGGCTTGCCGAAAACGATTGAAATTACGGCCGAAGAAATTGCCGGAGCGCTTCATGACACCGTATATGCCATCGTTGATTCGGTAAAAAATACGCTCGAAAAAACGCCACCGGAATTAGCAGCGGACATTATGGATCGCGGCATCGTACTAACAGGTGGTGGTGCATTGCTTCGCAACCTCGATAGGGTCATTAGCAAAGAAACGGACATGCCGGTCATCGTTGCCGAAAATCCGTTAGATTGCGTTGCCATTGGGACAGGAAAAGCGCTCGATCATATTCATTTGTTTAAAAACAAAGCAAGAGACCATCGCTAGTAAGAAGGGGTAGCCTATGCCACAATTCTTTTTAAACAAACGATTGATTTTATTGCTTGTCAGCATTATTTTTCTCGTGGCATTGATTGGTTTTTCTTTAAAGGAGCGGAAAGAATTAACGTGGTCGGAGCAGTTTGTGAAAGACACGACCGGTTTTGTCCAGTTTTTATTCCATCAGCCCGCACAGCTCGTTGCGGGCTTCTTTGAGAATGTTCAAGACATCAAAAATACATACAAAGAAAACAAGCTACTAAAAGCGCGACTAGAAGAGTATGTCATGTTAGAAGCAGAAGTGCAGACGCTCAAAAAAGAAAACGAAGAATTGCGGGCAGTGCTCGATAAAAAGGAAAGTTTGCGCGATTTTATCCCGATAGAAGCGACGGTCATTGGAAGGAATCCGGACCGTTGGCAAGAAACGGTCATCATTAATAAAGGTGAGCAACAAGGCGTGAAAAAAGATATGGCGGTCATCACGCCGTCGGGACTGATCGGAAAAATACAGCACGCCTCGCAGTTTACATCAACGGTTCAATTATTGAGTGCTCTTGACCGACAAAATCGCATTTCCGCCTACGTCCAAGGTCAAGAAGGCAGCGTGTTTGGCTTGATCGAAGGTTATGACGATAAACGGCAAGCGCTGCTTTTTAAACAAATTCCGTTTGATGCGAAAATCGAGAAAAAGCAGCTCGTCTTAACCTCCGGACTTGGCGGAATTTTTCCGAAAGGGCTTCCGATTGGTGAGGTGGAAGAAGTCGTGCCGGATGAATACGGGCTAACGAAAATGGCATACGTCAAACCGGCTGCTAATTTTTACGATGTGGACGATGTGATCGTCGTCAAACGGAAAATTGATGCGGTACAAGAGGAGGAAACGAAGTGAAAAAGCTGTTTCTTCCTTTTCTTGCGATTCTTTTTTTTGTTAGTGAGAGCTTGTTTGTCGATTTATGGCCGAAAAGTATATGGTATGAGCATTACATATTTGCGCCGCGCTTTTTATTGATTTTTATCCTTTTTGTCACTGTTTACGTCACACAAACGCACGGAATGGTGTACGGGTTGATTTTAGGGGGATTGTATGATGTCGTGTACACCGAAATTCTCGGCGTCTATCTATTTTCCTTCCCTTTAATCGCTTACATCGCAGCGAAAGCGATGAAATGGTTTCACAATCATTTAGTGGTGACTTGTTTTCTAAGTATGATCTTCGTTTCGATACTTGAATTTTATGTGTACGGAATCCAGTTGTTCATCGGAAAAACCGCGATGCCGTTCGAGCAATTTTATTCGTATCGCCTGTTGCCGACGCTGCTTGTCAACGCGCTTTTTCTTCTGTTCTTTTCCTATCCGTTAAAACAGTGGCTAGTAAAAATTGAACGTTACGAACGGGAAGAATGAAAAGGAAAACGGGCGAAAGTTGTAGAATTATTCGTTGAGGTGAACGTTGTGGGTAAGCAAAAACAATCATATGTCACGATGAAAGGAACGAAAGACGGGTTGACGTTGCATCTCGATGATACGTGTTCCTACGAGGATTTAATGACGGAGCTCGATGAAAAATTAACATTAAGTGTGAACGATGATTCAGACGGACCGCTCGTTTCGGTTCATCTAAAAACCGGGAACCGCTATTTAACGCCGGAGCAGGAAGAAGAAGTGCGGGGGCTCGTTCGTGGCAAAAAAAATTTAGTCGTCGGATCGATCGAAAGCAATGTCATGACAAAAGAAGAAGTGCTGGAATGGAAGCGAAAAAATGAAATTGTTTCTGTCGCGAAAATCGTTCGTTCCGGCCAAGTGTTGCATGTGGACGGCGATTTGTTGCTCATTGGCGATGTGAACCCCGGCGGAACGGTCATTGCCGGAGGAAATATTTTTATTCTTGGCGCGTTGCGCGGCATTGCACATGCAGGCTGTTACGGCAATAAAGAAGCGATCATTGCCGCCTCCATTATGAAGCCGATGCAGCTCAGAATTAGTGATGTAATGAATCGCGCCCCTGATCACAAAACAGAAGAACGGAATGAAATGGAGTGCGCGTATATTGACGACACCGACCACATTGTGGTCGATCGTTTGCAGCTACTGACACATTTGCGGCCGAATTTGACAAGGTTAGAAAGGAGACTGTAACCGTGGGAGAAGCTATCGTCATTACGTCTGGAAAAGGTGGCGTTGGAAAAACGACTACAACCGCGAACTTAGGAACGGCCCTTGCGCTGTTGGGAAAACGCGTCTGCCTTGTTGATACGGATATCGGTTTGCGCAATCTCGATGTCGTGATGGGGCTGGAAAACCGTATCATTTATGATTTAGTCGACGTCGTGGAAGGCCGTTGCACCGTCCAAAAAGCGTTAGTAAAAGATAAGCGGTTTGACGATAAATTATATTTGTTGCCGGCGGCGCAAACGAGCGATAAATCAGCGGTGACGCCGGAACAAATGAAACAGCTTGTCGATGAGCTAAAGCAAGATTATGACTACGTGCTTATTGACTGTCCGGCAGGCATCGAACAAGGGTATAAAAACGCGGTGGCCGGGGCGGATGAAGCGATTGTTGTCACGACGCCGGAAGTATCGGCGGTGCGCGATGCGGATCGAATTATTGGATTGCTAGAAAAAGAGGAACATATAAAGCCGCCGCGCCTTGTCATTAACCGCATTCGCAGCCATATGGTGAAAAGCGGCGACATGCTCGATATTGATGAAATTGTCATGCATTTGTCGATCGATTTGTTAGGCATTATTGCCGATGACGAAAACGTCATTAAAGCATCAAATAATGGTGAGCCGATCGTTCTTGATCCGACGAGCAAAGCATCGATTGCTTATCGCAATATCGCTAGACGAATTCTCGGCGAATCCGTCCCGCTTCAGTCGCTGGAAGACGAACAAAAAGGTGTATTTTCAAAACTGAAAAAGTTTTTTGGCGTCCGGTAACGAGAGAACGGGTCGAAAGTTGTTTGACAAAAAGCTAGTGCAATGGGCACTGGCTTTTTTTTGTCATACATTCATAGGTTGTTTCATACATTGGTATAAACGATGATGCAGGGGAATGGTGAGAGATGGATGAATAAACGTGCGCGCGAGATTCGAAAACGAATCGAAAAACGGAAGCGGGAAGCTGGCCGCTTTTCGCTGCCTTTCGAGCATATGACCGATGAAGAACGGTACGGGCAGCCGGTCATTACGTATGATCGCTATGCGACTGATGAGAAGCCACCGCTGTTTCGTAAAGAACTGTTTTTATTAAAAACGTTTTTTTCCGCTTGCCTTGTATTAGTAGCGGCCATCGCCTTTAAAAATCCTTCAGAAACGTTTCAGCCGATCCGCTCGTTTGTGAAACAGACGATGGAGCAAGAATTTCAATTTGCGGCTGTATCGAAATGGTATGAACAGCAATTTGGCGAGCCGCTTGCGATCTTTCCGACCAAAAAGACGGAAAAGCCGTCCGATTCACCGTCATATGCTGTTCCTGCTACAGGACGAGTGCTTGAAAAATTTACGGAAAATGGGCAAGGAATCATGGTAGAAACAAACAGCAACGCCTCCGTTGAAGCGATGAACGAAGGGATCGTCATTTTCGCTGGCACGAAAGACCGTCTCGGCAAGACGGTCATTATTCAGCACGCTGATGGCAGCGAATCGTGGTACGGGAATTTAGGGACAATTACCGTGAAACTATATGATTTTGTCGAAGCCGGAAAAGAAGTCGGCAAGGCGGCGAAAGAAACAAATAGCGCCAAAGGGGTATTTTATTTTGCAATTAAGCAAGGCGACCACTTCATTGATCCGATTCAGGTGATTCCTTTTGAATAAATACGGGGCACTGTTGACGAAAGTTCATATTCATCCGCTATTATGGCTTTTGAGCGGGCTGGCAGTGTTGACGGCGCATTTTAAACAGTTGGTTGTGTTATTTTTGATCGTATTGATCCATGAATTGGGACATGCAGCGGCGGCGCTTTTTTTCTCTTGGCGCATCAAGCGAGTTTTATTGCTTCCATTTGGGGGGGTAGCGGAAGTGGACGAACACGGGAATCGTCCATTTCATGAGGAACTGTTCGTGACGCTCGCTGGCCCATTGCAGCACGTTTGGCTGATCGCCGGCGCCTTTCTTTTATGGAAATATGGTGTTTTATCGTTTGAGCATTGGCAGCTGTTTTTTCATTACAATGTTGCGATCGGGACGTTAAATCTCATACCGATTTGGCCGCTGGATGGCGGCAAGCTGTTCTTTCTTTTATTGACGCGCTTTTTCCCATTTAGCAAAGCGCATCAACAAATGGTGATCTATTCGTTTTGCTTGCTGCTTTTATTCGTCGGTGCAATGATATTCATGACCCCGTCACAACTTGACCTTTGGCTTATTGCGCTTTTTTTGCTCGTTTCGTTATGGAAGGAGTGGAAGCAGCATCAATATGTCGTGATTCGCTTTTTATTAGAGCGGTATTACGGCAAAAAGGGAGAGTATACGAAATGGCGGCCGCTGACCGTCGAGGAAACGGAGCCGGTGTGGAAAATATTGCAACAATTTTACCGCGGGCAAAAACATTCCATCATCGTCCTAAAACAAGCGAAGGAACGTGCGATTTTAGATGAAAATGAGTTGTTGCATGCGGTTTTTGCCGAAAAGCAATCAAACATTCCAATCGGGATGCTTATCTATCGATGAAAACGAGGCGGATGTATTGACAGTCCGCTTTTTTTTATGGTACTATTTTTCATGTTGTAGAAAAATTTTGTGCTGCCTAGTTGCGGACAAAATTCGGTGCAAAAATGGTTACCGCACCCGCGCTACAACCGCTCAGCGCAGGTGATAAGCGTTCGCTAATGGCGATCCGCCTCGTGCTGGCGAGTCTGAGTCTATATTAGGAGGTGCAACAATGTACGCAATTATTGAAACTGGCGGTAAACAAATCAAAGTTCAAGAAGGACAAGAAATTTACATCGAGAAGCTTGACGTTGCGGAAGGGGAAACGGTTACGTTCGACAAAGTGCTATTTGTCGGTGGCGAAACAGTAAAAGTAGGCAACCCTACAGTAGAAGGCGCAACGGTAACGGCGAAAGTACAAAAACACGGTCGTCAAAAGAAAATCATCGTGTTCAAGTACAAACCGAAAAAGAACTATCGCCGTAAACAAGGTCACCGTCAACCTTACACAAAAGTAGTCATCGAAAAAATTAACGCGTAAGGCGTCGACGATGATACATGTAGAAGTAGAACGCACAGACGATGGGAAAATTGCCGCGTTTACGATGAGCGGTCACGCCCAATTCGCCAAACGCGGGCAAGATATCGTATGTGCTGGGGCATCTGCGGTTTCGTTTGGATCGATCAATGCGATTATAGCTTTAACGAACGTAAAGCCGCGCATTACGCAAGGAGAGAAAGGTGGATATTTGCGCTGCGAACTTCCGGTAGTGGAAGATGCGCAAATCGACGAAAAAGTGCAGCTTCTCCTTGAAGCGATGCTCGTTTCATTGCAAACGATTGAAAAAGATTATGGGAAATATATCCGGATTGCCGACAAAACTAGGAGGTGACGAGCAATGTTAAGACTTGATCTTCAATTTTTCGCATCGAAAAAAGGGGTAGGTTCGACAAAAAACGGCCGTGATTCCATCGCGAAACGTCTTGGCGCAAAACGTGCGGACGGCCAATTCGTAACAGGCGGCTCGATCCTTTACCGTCAACGCGGAACAAAAGTATATCCAGGCTTAAACGTTGGCCGCGGCGGCGACGATACACTTTATGCGAAAGTAGATGGCATCGTTCGTTTTGAACGTCTTGGTCGCGATCGCAAAAAAGTGAGCGTATACCCTGTAACGCAAGAAGCGTAAGGCATGTGAAAACTCTAACCGTGTTGGTTAGGGTTTTCTTTTTGCTTCAAAAAAGGAATTTAAGCGGCTTTTACTTTCTGACTAGCTGTTTGTTAGACCATTTGGTATAATTTTTCTAAAAATGAATGGGTAGGAGCGCCGATGGAGAAACGATGGAGTGTGTTAGATGCGTTGCGCCATTCCCGGCATGACTGGCTGAATAAAATTCAGCTTATTAAAGGGAATTTGGCGCTCAATAAAGTGGAACGGGTACATGAAATCATTGCAGAAATCGTTCGGGAGATGCAACATGAATCGAAACTGACCAATTTAAACGCACGCCGATTTGCGGAATGGCTACTAACGTACAACTGGGAAGCGCATCATGTCGTCGTATCATACGAAGTGCTCGGAGAGAATAGGGACTTATCGGCATACGATGAGGCGCTAGTGGTGTGGTGCAACGCTTTTTTGCAGCAGCTTGAGCAACAAGCCGATGCCTCTTTAGAAAATCATTTGGACGTTTCGATTGAGATCGAAGACGGTAGTGTGCGGTTGTTTTTCGATTACCGTGGCACAATAAAAGATGGCGGCGTACTGATGGAGTGGCTGAACAGCCATCCGCCGAAGGCTCCTGTTCGTTGTGGGGAGGCGGCGATACATAAAGAAGAACTGACCGTTTTGCTTTACATCACGAACGAATAGAACGGAGGAAATATACATGTTTGTCGATCAAGTGAAAATTTATGTGAAAGGCGGTGACGGCGGAAACGGAATGGTGGCGTTCCGCCGCGAAAAATACGTGCCAAAAGGAGGACCAGCCGGCGGCGACGGCGGCAAAGGCGGCGATGTCGTCTTCATCGTCGATGAAGGACTGCGCACGCTCATGGACTTTCGCTATCAACGCCATTTTAAAGCAGCAAAAGGCGAAAATGGCATGTCGAAAGGCCAGCACGGAAAAAATGCAGAAGACTTAGTCGTGAAAGTGCCGCCGGGAACGGTCGTCATCGATGCAAGGACGAAGCAAGTGTTGGCGGATTTGACGGAACATGGCCAACGGTTTATCGTTGCGAAAGGCGGTCGCGGCGGAAGAGGCAATACGCGGTTTGCGACGCCAGCGAATCCTGCGCCAGAAATTGCCGAAAATGGCGAACCGGGCGAAGAACGCGATGTCATTTTGGAACTCAAATTGCTCGCGGATGTCGGTCTTGTCGGGTTTCCGAGTGTTGGGAAATCGACGCTACTATCGGTCGTCTCCGCCGCAAGACCGAAAATTGCCGACTATCACTTTACGACGCTCGTCCCGAATTTAGGCGTAGTCGAAACGGAAGATGGCCGCAGTTTTGTCATGGCCGATTTGCCGGGATTGATCGAAGGAGCGCATCAAGGTGTCGGACTTGGGCATCAATTTTTGCGCCATATTGAACGGACGCGCGTCATTGTTCATGTGATTGACATGGCTGCTGTCGAAGGTCGCGATCCGTACGAAGACTATTTAGTCATTAACGAAGAATTGAAGCAATACAATTTGCGCTTAACTGAGCGGCCGCAGATCGTCGTTGCCAATAAAATGGACATGCCAGGGGCGGAGGAAAATTTAAAGGTGTTTAAGGAAAAGGTGCCGAAAGACGTGCCGATTTTCCCGATTTCCGCGTTGACGAGACAAGGCTTGCGCGACTTGTTGTTTGCGATTGCCGATCTGTTAGAAACAACGCCAGAGTTTCCGCTTCATGAAACAGAAGAGCCAGCGGTGCAGCGCGTTGTGTACAAGCTAGAGAAAGAAGAAGCGCCGTTTACGATTACGCGTGATAGCGACGGAACGTTTATTTTGGCGGGAGAGAAAATTGAAAAATTATTTAAGATGACGGATTTTTCACGCGAAGAATCGGTGCGCCGGTTTGCGCGGCAATTGCGCTCGATGGGCGTCGACGATGCGCTACGGGAACGCGGAGCGAAAGACGGCGACCTTGTGAAGCTATTGGATTACGAATTTGAATTTGTGGATTAATGAAGCGGGGGATGTGCGGCGGGTGGATAAAAAGTTTTATTTAGTGCGGGAAGATGTATTGCCGGAAGCGATGCGAAAAGTGTTGCAGGCAAAAGAGCTGTTGGATAGGAAAAAAGTTAGTTCGGTGGCAGAGGCGGTGCAACTTGTCGATGTAAGCCGCAGCGTGTTTTACAAATACCGTGATGCGGTGTTTCCGTTTCAAGCGGTTGTGAAAGAAAGCATTGTAACGTTATTTTTCCATCTCGAAGACCGCTCCGGCACGTTGTCAAAGTTGCTTAGTGTCGTTGCGGCAGCCGGCTGCAACGTATTAACGATTCACCAAACGATTCCGCTTCAAGGGCGGGCGAATGTGACGCTATCGATTAGCACGAATGAGATGAAAGAAGAGTTAGAAGAGCTGCTTGCGAAATTGCGCCGACTTGAGTTTGTCGAAAAAGTAGAGGTTGTCGGGTCTGGTGCGTATTAGAATTAGGGGAGAGAGCGATGAAAATTGGCTATTTAGGACCGAAAGCGACATTTACAGATTTAGCGGTAACGACGATGTTTCCGCTTGCGGAAAAATACGCATACGATACGATTCCAGAGTGCATCGATGCCGTCAGTAGCGGCGAAGTGGAGCTAGGAGTTGTACCGCTTGAAAATGCGCTCGAAGGGTCTGTGAATTTGACGATTGACTATTTAATTCATGAACAGCCGCTGCCGATCGTCGGGGAGATTATCGCCCCGATTCAGCAGCACTTAATGGTGCACCCGTATTATAAGCATCATTGGAGCGACGTGCGCGAAATTTATTCGCATTCGCATGCGATTGCGCAATGCCATAAGTTTTTGCATACGCATTTTAAAAAAGCGAAATATGTATATATGACATCGACAAGTGCGGCCGCGAAATTCGTGAGCGAACATCCGCACCTTCCGATTGCGGCAATTGCCAATCATTTGGCGGCGAAAGAATATGGGTTAGAGATCGTAAGAGAAAACATTCACGATTATGATTATAACCATACGCGCTTTATTATCGTCCGGAAGCAAAACGAAGAGCTATCGCTTCAATCGACGCTTTATGCCGGCGATAAAACGACGCTCATGATTGCGCTGCCGAAAGACCAAGCGGGTGCTCTTCATCAAGTGTTGTC
>NZ_JAPSMC010000062.1 GCF_026847645.1 Anoxybacillus sp. J5B_2022 | reverse complement strand
GCGATGAATCTTCAACGAAAAGGAATCGAGTACATCGTTGAAGAAACAACAAAAGCATGACTTTTGTTGTTGGGTAGTTGTCAACCTGCCCTGATGCAACCCCAAGTGAAGGAAGGAGGATAACATCCGCTTGCACTTCTGGGGAGTTGCAAGCCCACGACTTTAGTCGTTGGGTAGTTGACATTGACTTTCACGTAATAGTCAATCGGAATATCGAGAAACCGTTCGACGGTCGCGACTGTCATCCCAACGCCGCCAAACGCATACGAATGGTTGATTTTATCGCGTTTTCCTTTGCCGACGACGACGGTGCGCGTATCGCGCGGAATGCTCACCATTTTCACCGACGGCTGATTCGGATTGACCGTCACGACGATCAACGAATCCGCCCGTCCATGATCGCCTTTCCGCTCATCGACCCCGATGAATAAAAACGAAATCGGTGTCTGCTTTTTCAACGATATCGGCTGCGGTCGCTTGTTAGGCACCGGCCGCTTCATCGGCTCGTGAATTTGCTCGGCGGTTTGTTTTAGCTGCTGGTACATAAAGTGGCGATACACGTAGAAGCTGCCGAAACTAACGATCAAAACGATGCTAAGTATAATGCCAATCCAGCGTATCTTTTTCCGCTCATATCGCATGAAACACTCTCCTTTTTCTATAGCATGCGATTCCCTTCTTCGAATGATTCCATGCGAATGACAGAACAAAATGAAAATGTTTTCCATCTGACAAAAAAATGCACAATCGTGTAAGATAGAGATAGGAAATGGACGGAGAGGAGAAACGTGATGAGAATTGCCGTAGCAGGAACGGGATACGTTGGGCTCGTGACAGGAACGTGCTTGGCGGAAATGGGACAGACGGTTGTTTGTTTTGATGTTGAAAAAGGAAAAATAGCGGCACTACAACAAGGGCGCTCCCCTATTTACGAACCAGGGCTGGAAGAACTGATGCGAAAAAATATGGAAGCCGGTCGTTTGTCGTTTACCGCGGATGAAAAAGAGGCATATAGGGAAGCGGACGTCGTTTTTCTTGCGGTCGGTACGCCGGAAAAAGAGGACGGTTCAGCGGATTTAACGTATATTGAAGAAGCGGTGCGCGCGGTGGCAAAGCACATGGAAAAAGATGTTGTGATTGTCACGAAAAGCACGGTGCCGGTCGGCACAAACGAGCGCATGCGCGCGATGATGGAACGGTGGAAGCCGCCGTTTTTGCGGACAAGCGTCATTTCCAACCCCGAATTTTTGCGGGAAGGATCCGCGATTCACGATTGGTTTTACGGCGACCGCATCGTCATCGGTGCAAGCGAAGCGGATAAAGAGGCAGCAGAACTGCTTTCTCGTCTATATGAACCGCTTGGCATTCCCATCGTCCGCACCGATTTAGCGAGCGCAGAAATGATTAAATACGCCTCGAACGCTTTTTTAGCGACGAAAATCAGTTTTATTAATGAAATTGCGAACATTTGCGAAAAAGTTGGGGCAACGATTGACGACGTTGCTTACGGCATTGGGCTGGACAAGCGGATCGGTCCGCACTTTTTGCAGGCGGGGATCGGCTATGGCGGCTCTTGTTTTCCGAAAGATACGAAGGCGCTCGTACAAATCGCAGGCAACGTGCAGCACCAGTTTGAGCTGCTTGAAGCGGTCATTCAAGTGAATAACCACCAGCAAGCATTATTAGTGGAAAAAGCGAAGCAGTACATGTCGTTGCGCGGAAAAAACGTCGCATTGCTTGGGCTAGCATTTAAGCCGAACACGGACGATGTGCGCGAGGCGGCGTCGCTTGTCATTGCGCACCGGCTCTTGGCGGAAGGAGCGCACGTTGTCGCGTATGATCCAGTGGCAACCGATAATGCGAAAAAGCATTTGCCGTCTACCGTTCAGTATGCCTCCGCGGTGACGGAAGCGATTTGCGATGCCGATGCAGCATTTATCGCCACCGAATGGGACGCCATTAAACAAATCCCGCTTTCGGTCTTTCGCGAAAAAATGCGTACCCCTATCATTTTCGACGGTCGCAATTGCTATTCGCTAGAAGAGGCAAAACAAGCGAATGTGACGTACGTCTCGGTCGGACGGGCAGCGGTCGTGGCGGAGGGGTGTGAAGTCAAAAAAGGAAAATATTAATGAAAAAACTATTTCCTGTTTTCGTTTGTCCGCTTACAATAAATGTATGATTTTATTTTTGGGGGTCAAACTAATGAAAAAATGGATGGTAAGTTTTGGCATGGCGTTCGCTGTCGCGCTTAGCTTGTTCGGCTATAGCTACACCGCCGAAGCGAAAGTGCTGTGGGGCAATTTGGAGTTAAAAAAGGGGACGATTGGGAAGGTTGTTGTCGTGAAAAACACAACGCTCTATCAATGGAAACAAAACAAGATGCAAGCGGTTCGTGCATTGAAAAAGGGGCAGCAATACCGCGTCTATAGCACGAAAACGGTCAAAGGTGCGCTCTTTTACGGCGTCGGCAACGGCTTGTACGTGCCAAAAAACGCGAACGTCCAGTACGTGGCGCTTTCGTCGCAGCAATTTACGGCGTTAGTGAAGCAGGCGTTAAAAGGGGAATATGAGCTTGTAAGCGGACAAGAGAAAGTGTCGTTTGTGATTGAAAAGCAAGATGGGAATGAGCTGACGGGGTGGTATTTTTATGATGACAGCGACCCGCTGCCGCTTGAAGGAACGGTCGATGGGAACGTTGTGACATTACGGGCGTATTTCGATGACCGGTATGGACAAATTTTAAACTCAGTGTCGTACTTGCAGCAATACAACGTGCCGCAAGCAGAAATCGAGGAAGTGGCGAAGCAGCTGATGAACAACGACGATTATTACATGGAGTTTCAGTTTGCAATCAAAAACGACCCTGAGCAGTTTACAGGGCAGTTTCGTTTGCCGGATTTATTTATCGACGACCGGTATGATGTCACTGGGGTTGTGTTGAGCGATCCGTTTTCTGTGCAAGTGAAAAAGCTAGATTAAAAGACAAGAGGTTCGCGTTGGCGGACCTTTTTTGTAGCGAAATTTTTTTTGCAAAAAAAGTTCTTGAAGTGCAAACGGAGGCATATAGATGTAAGGTGTGCGCCGTTTTGTAACCGTTTTGTAATGAATTTGTAATCGTTTCGATACGGGAATTGACGAAAAAATTTGTATTTGATACTAGAAATTACGAGAAAAATGTATTATTATAGTAAACGTGGAGCGATGGGGAACAAACATCAAGATATAGCAACATACGCACCATTTACTTCTATTGCCTAGTGATAGGTTAATAGGAATGTTTTGACCCCGTTAAACCTTTTAGGCAATGATTTTACTAATCTTTGTTTAGTACTCATTGCTCTAAAGTTTAGATAAAGAAGGGAGACGTACTACTCTATGGACAAAAAGAAAGCTATTAAACTAGCAACAGCAAGTGCAGTTGCTGCAAGTGCGTTCGTCGCTGCAAATCCGAACGCTTCTGAAGCGGCTACTAACGTTGCTTCTGTTGTAAGCCAAGCGAAAGCACAATTCAAAAACGCTTACTATGCGTACAGCCAAGTAACAAGCACTGGGAAATTCGCGGACATTAACACTGTTTACGCAGAGTACAAGAAAGCGAAAAAAGCATACGCTGATGCAGTAGCATTAGTGAAAAAAGCAGGCGGCGCAAACAAAGACGCATTGCTTGCGGACTTAGATGCTACATACAACGAGTACGTAGCAAAACGCGTTGTCACTTACATCGACGCATACAACTATGCAGTGAAATTGGACGCATTACGCAAAGACTTGCAAGCTGCGGTTGATGCGAAAGATCTTGCAAAAGCAGAAGATCTTTACAACAAAATTTCTTACGAGTTGAAAAAACGCACAGTCATCTTAGACCGCGTGTACGGCCAAACAACTCGCGACTTGCTTCGCTCGCAATTCAAAGCAGCTGCGCAACAACTTCGCGACAGCTTAGTATATGACATCACTGTTTCTGTGAAGTTGAAAGCTGCGGAAGAAGCAACAAACAAAGGCGATTTAACTGCAGCAGACGCAGCATTAAAAGCAGCGCAAGACGCATTAGCGAAAGCAACTGCGTTCAAAACAGAACTAACAGCAAAACAAGCAACTGTAAAAGCTGCGTATGAGGCGAAAGTAACGCCGAAGGTTGAGAGTGTAAGTGCGATTAACGCTAAACAAATCGAAATTAAATTCAACACAAAAATGGATAAAGATTCTGTTACAGATGTAACTAAATACTCAATTAAGCGTGCAGGTGTAACAGCTACTCAATTATCCAATGTGAGTTCAGCAAATGAATATGCTTCCGCAGAATTAAGCGAAGATGGTAAAACATTAACAATTACTTTCAAAAATGCTTTAACATCTTCTTACTGGGGTTCAATTGCTGAAGGTGATACCTTTAACTTTGAACTTGGAAAACTAAAAGCAGCTAATGGAAAAGAAATTGAAGCACAATCTGTAGCTGTTAAATATTCTGATAAAGTTGCGCCTACATTTGTATCAGCAAGCGCATCTGGTAAAACAGCAACAACTCAAATTAAAGTAACATTTAATGAACCAGTAGACACTAGTGTTGCGACAGCTACTATTGATGGAACTGTTGCAAGTGTAACAGTCGGTAGCAAACCAAATGAAGTGATTATTACTTCAGGTTCAAATCTTTTAGTTGGAAAAACGTACAAATTGTCTTTACTCAACGTTAAAGACGTAGCTGGTAACTTAGTTAGCCCGAACCCTGTTACATTCGATGTGACAGTTGCTAGCGATACTACAGCTCCGACTGTAACTAGCGTTAAGGCAGTTCGTGACAACTTAATTGAAGTGACATTCGATAAATCGATGGATGCCAGCACAATTTCTGCATCTAGCATTCGAGTTTTAGATGCTAATTTGAATAGTACTGGCATTACACAAGGTACTGTTACTGCAAAAGCATATACTGATAATAAAACATTCTTAGTTCCGCTTACTGCTGTCCCATTCAATAGTAGCGGTGTGTTTACAGGTGTAATTTCTGTAGCTAACACTGTGAAGGATGCAGCGGGCAATGCTATTAATGCTGTTACACAAAATATTACTTTAACTAAAGATACTACAGCTCCACAAGTAGTAAGCGTTACTTATAAGAAAGTGACTTCTTATAACGGCATTGCAACAACATATGGTGCCATTGTTGTTAAATTCAATGAGTCTATTAGCGCGAGTGCCGCTGCTTCAAGATATGTTGTAGTTGATGACCAAGGCAGAAGTGTATCAACTCCAATCGCTTCTAGACAGGTAAATCCTAACGACAATACTGAGTTAGTATTGGTGTTAAATGCTGCTGTTGCTTCAGATGTAAAAACATATACAGTAGTTATGCCAAACTCTGCAGTAACTGACTTGTCTCTTGGGGCAAATGCTTCTGCGTCAGCTAACTTAGCGGTTGACGTTTCGAGTGGTGCTCCTGTGCCTAGCGATACAACCGCGCCTACTGTTGCTTCAGTAAGTGCAACACCTGCTACATCAACGACAAGTGGCACAATTATTGTGGTTAACTTTACAGAAACAGGTTCTGGATTAGATGCGTCAACAGTTACGAATATTAACAACTATCGTCTTGATGGTATGCCATTACCAGCAGGTAGCTATGTAACTACTTCAGGAACAACAGTTACTATTAACATTCCAGCTGGAAGCATTTCTAAAGATAAAACATACTCATTGAATATCAATGGTATTAAAGATAAGGCTGGCAACACAATGTCACCAGTTGTTCAAACAGTAACGTTACGTGATGATATTAAACCTGTTCTAACTTCAGCAACGTTAAATACAAATGGTACTTTGAGCCTTGGATTTAGTGAAGCGGTTAGAACGGTAACTACTGGAACAGCAGTTGATTTTGTAATCACAGCTAACGGTACAGATCTTGTGCCTGTAGGTGCAGCACCATCTGTTGTAACCTTTGTCGATGGAGTAGGTTCTGAATTAGGTAAGTATGTAATTACAGTTACTGGACGTGTTGATGCTGGTGTAGATGGTAATGCTGGTACAACTGCTGACAACCGCGTATATATTGATCTAAATGGAAACGATTCTTATGATACTAATACTGATGTATTAGTGAAAACTGGTACAACAGCTTCTGTGGGTGCTACTACTATTGATCTAAATGATCTTGCAAGCTTGAAAGTAAGAGTAATTTCTTCACCTACTACAGTTACTGACACAAGCGCATTAACTAACGCACTCAAAGGTGACACAACGATTATTGTAAAGTAATACAATAACGGAGGTGAAGCAAAGCTATCGCTTTATGCGGTAGCTTTGTTTTTTGGATAAAATCGGTATATTGTTGAAAGAAACACTTGCTTTATTGTGAATAATCTACTAGAATTTACAGGTAGAGGGCAAAAAATTGTCGATTTTTAGTAGAATGAGGCGAATAAACAATGAGCGAAAGACTCAATCGGTATGTATTCTTTGGTTTAATCGTTTTTGTTCTTGCTGGTATTGGCTATGCTTATTGGAAAGGGGAACGCCAAGACCAGCAGTTTAAGCAGGATTACATTCAGTATCAGCAAGCTTTTGAATGGATCAAGCAAGGCAACGGGGAGCAAGCGCTGCAATTATTGCAGCCGCTTTTGAAGAAATACCCGGATCGTTATAACATTATGCGCTATGTCGGGTTAGCCTATGCGATGAAGAACGACTTTCAACATGCGTCTCTTTATTATGAAAAAGCTATTACACAACGGCCTTTCTTACAGGAAGATCCGATTTTCACATTACAGTTCGGCGAAATTTTGTATTTTAATGGGGAGTACGCAAAGGCGAAGGCATACCTCGAAAAAAGTAAGCAGCTGCCGGGATCCGAAAACTACCATTCTAGAATTGATGAACTTCTGACCCTCATTCATCAACAAACAAAATAATCGCTACATAAGGTGGATGGCTATGTCTGATGAATTATATAGATATTTAAAAATTGAACGCGATGAGGAAGAAGATAAACTTGAAATGGAAAAAGTGGACCGATTTTTGTTTTTCGGACTCATCTTTACTTTAGTCTTTGTTCCATTATTAACAAGAGTACATATTACCGATTATATCAGCCCGTCCATTACCGAAGCGGATATATTAGATACAGGAAAGAAAGCGGATGTATTTACTTATTACAAACACATTTTATTGATGATCTCCACAGCGGTCTTAAGCCTAATATTTATATATAAAGTTGCTGTGCTTAGGTATTCTATACCAAAAACAAAAATAAACATAGCACTAGCTTTATTAGTTCTCTTCATCACTTTATCGGCTGTTTTTGCGCCGTATAAGACGCTTGCCCTTTATGGAATGTATGACAGAAACGAGGGAACGATTACTTACCTGTGCTATTTAATGTTGTTTTTTATCGCTGCGAATATTCATTATACAGAGAAGAGGCTAAAATGGGCGTTATATTGCCTATACCCATTTGTGCTGATTAACGCTTTGTTGGGGGTTGTTAATTTTTACGGGTATAACGTACTCGAATTAAACTGGGTGAAAAAATTGCTTTACTCAAATCTTCCCCCAGGCGCGAAATTGACGGAAGGTTCGCGGTTAATTGCAACCATTAACCACGGGAACTATGTAAGTGGGGTTTCGGCTGTTCTTACGACCCTTTTCTTCACTTGGGCATTATTAGATAAAAATAAGATCAGAAGTATTATAAATTTCGTGATGTCTTTACTATGTTTTGCGATGTTGTTAAGTTCTCTTTCGGTTAGTGGATTTCTTACATTAATGCTTACCCTTCCGCTTGTCTTTTCGCTTGTTTTTAAAGCAATATACAAACGTAAATTCGCAGTTACTTTTGCCGTTTTTTTAGTCGGAGCAGCATGCATTTATGTTGTCATGGTAAACCATAATCCGAAAGTATGGGATGAAACGTTTGGGTTTTTTATAAAAAGCAATCCGTTTGCGGAAGCTCATGCTGTAGTCAATGAATTCCAGCAAGCTTTTGATGCAAGTCATGTATATGCGGAAACAGGATCGAATCAAGAAAATAAGGAGTATCAACTTCCACAACTTCCTGAATCAGGAGTTGGTCCTGGATCGGGACGTTTATACATATGGAAAAAAACGTGGGAACTTATTCAGTATCGTCCACTATTTGGATACGGTCTTGATACACTTCCTTACTTTTTCCCGCAAGATGACCCTGAAAAGCAAGCCAATATCGAGACATATACTGTTATAGTCGATAAGCCGCATAACATGTACATCGGTATTGCTTACGGAGCTGGTGTGATTGCCCTGCTTGCGTTTGTTGCTTTCATTGTCAACATTGGGATATTGACAATAAAACGTTTGATCAATACGAAATTAGTTGATGATAAACAAGCTATTTTCGCAAGCGTCGCTATCGCTTGTAGTGCGTATCTCATTCAGGCGTTATTTAACGATTCCATCATCGGTACAGCCGTAATATTCTGGATATTGCTTGGATTGTTAGTTTCTTTCCTTATGCAAAATAAGCAGGGAAAAGTGAGTTGATTTTAAATGGAGATGCCATTGGTTTCGATTGTGGTTGCTCCTTATTTCCCACGCGTTGAGTTTTTTGAAAAGCAGCTGCAAAGCTTAAATGATCAAACGGAAGAAAACATCAATAATTTGTGATGATAATGCCGATGAAGAATGGCTCTTCACCACAACCTATGCTTGAAATTTTAGATAAAAGGTTACCACTTTCCTAATAAATGAATTTATATGTTTTGATAGATAAACGTGCGAGTCGCTTTATTTTCCGAGAATGTCAAGCATGTTTTATGGTGAGGAGCTTTTAATCTTTTCAGTATAAGTAAAGCTTTCTATTAACTGATTAATTGTTTCGACATAACTAAAATCCATCAATGTACAAAATGGTATTGCGCCAGCTTAGAACGGCTAAAATCTGCATGCCGAAAAGTTAAAACAGTTCTATATAATTCATTTAGTCTATTCTCTCCTGTTTACGCTCAAGAAAGACGCGAAGATATTAAGCACAATCTTATCGTATATAAAACGAAATGTTAATTGCCTATATGTTATAGACGAAGGTTTAAAACAGGTTATACTCTATGAAAATACAAATCTTACATTAAATTTAAGGAGATAAACTGTAGTATGAAAGTTTATTTGAATAATTTCTTGAAATTTAGGTTCTTGCTCTTTGAACTAGTTATTAATGATATTAAAGTTAAATATAGAAGATCTGTTTTAGGAGTTTTATGGAGTGTTCTTCATCCTTTGATGATGATGATGGTCCTTACTGCTGTATTTTCTTCATTATTTAAAAGTGATATTCCGCATTTTGCAGTTTATGTACTTACAGGAAGAATCATTTGGGATTTGTACTCACAAGCTACCATGTTTTCTATGAGTTCGATAGTAAATAACGCTGCTTTAATAAAGAAAGTATATGTTCCAAAATATATATTTCCTTTGGCGAAGAGTTTCTCTTCTCTAGTAAACACTATCTTTTCACTAATAGCTTTAGTGATTGTTATGGTTATTAGTGGTGTCAAGGTGAATTTCAACATACTATTTTTTCCTTTACCACTTATATATACTTTTATGTTTGCTACTGGAGTAGGGTTGATAATGTCAGCCTACACTGTATTTTTTCGAGATTTAAATTATCTTTATGAAGTCTTATTAACAGTATGGATGTACTTTACTCCTTTATTCTATCCTATTAGTATTCTTCCGAAAGAAATCCAGTTTGCATTACAAATGAACCCTTTATATCATATGTTAAATATGTTTAGGGAAATTACAATATATGGTCAAACACCTAGCTTAGTAAGTAATTTACTATGTTTTTTAATTGGTGCTTCAAGTCTACTTGTAGGATTTATTGTTTTTTATAAGAAACAAGATAAGTTTATCTTGTATATATAGGTTGGAGGTTTTTATGACTCAGGATTATATTATTGAAATTGATAATGTTTCAATGATGTTTAATTTAAGTAGTGAAAAAATAGATAATATTAAGGAATATTTTTTAAAATTTATAAAGGGTCAACTTTTTTTTGAAAGATTTATAGCTCTAGATAATATATCGTTTAAAGTTAGGCGTGGAGAAGTTTTTGGTATAGTAGGGTTAAATGGTGCCGGAAAGAGTACTTTGCTTAAGATAATTGCTGGCGTTCTTAAACCTACAACTGGGAAAGTTTATGTAAACGGTAGTATGGCTCCTCTGATTGAGTTAGGGGCAGGTTTTAATTTTGACCTTACTGGTAGGGAGAACATTTTTCTTAATGGAGCTGTTCTCGGGTATTCAAGAGCATTTATGAATGAAAAATATGAAGACATTTTAAAATTCTCAGAGTTAGAGGATTTTATTGATGTTCCCTTGAAAAATTATTCTTCTGGTATGGTTGCGAGACTAGCGTTTTCTATTGCTACTGTAGTTAATCCGGACATTTGAATAGTGGATGAAACGTTAGCAGTAGGAGACTATAAGTTTCAGGAAAAATGTAAAAATAGAATTGAAGAACTTTTAACAACTGGTACTACTGTACTACTTGTTTCCCATTCTTCAAACCAAATCGAAGAATTATGTGACAGGGTACTTTGGTTGGAAAAAGGGAAAATAAAAATGTTAGGAAATGTTCAAGATGTCATGAATCAATATAACTCCTACTATTAGGTTTTCATTTGATTTCGAAATGAGGTATTGAATTTGCAACCTAAAGTGTCTGTAATAGTTAGAACAAAAGATAGAATATTACTATTAAAAAGAGCTATAGAAAGTATCATAGAACAGTCGTATCGAAACTGGGAGATTATACTGGTGAATAACGGTGGAGATGTTAATCAGATAAACGAACTCCTTCATTCCTTTGATTCTAATGTTATAGACCGGATTAGGTTAATTAATATCGAGGGAAATAATTATATGGAGGTAGCTACTAATATAGGTTTAAAAAATAGTAGCGGCGATTTTATAGCTCTCCTAGATGATGATGATACATGGGATAAGGAGTTTTTAACAAGTTGTATGAATATTCTCCTTTCAGATAGTTCTATCGGTGGTGTAGTGACTCAGACAATGCTTGTTTATGAAAGGTTGGAAAACAATGAAGTACGAGAAATAAGTAGAGAAATTTTTAATAGGAAATTGAGTAAGGTAAGTTTATTTAAATTACTAAGATGTAACCTTTTCACGTCAAATTCGTTTGTATATCGTAAAAAATTATTGGATATTGTAGGAATGTATGATGAAAATCTCCCAGTTCTAGGAGACTGGGAGTTTAATATTAGATTTCTAATGCATAGTAATATAAAGGTTATCAAGAGCCCTTTGGCATATTATCATAAAAGGATGTTAAATCAATGTGGAGATAGTTACAGTAATACTAATATAAATGAACATATAAAATGGGATAAGAAGATTCGAAGAAAGTATGCCGAAAAGTTTATGAGATCAAGATACTTTCTATTTGGATTTGTTATGTGGGGATGGGGAATAGTTAATCATTTAAAGAGGAAAGTTGCAAGATTTAAAAGGAGAGATTAATAATGAATATTTGGATTCTTACTAGCGAGTTTCCTCCTAGCTTTGGTGGAGGTATAGGGATGTATGTAGATAACGCATCTACAATGTTTTCAGAAAAAGGTCATAAAGTAACTGTATTGGTAAGAGATGATCATAAAGATTCTATAGAATATCCTAATGAAAATTTAAGAGTTATTCGTTTTAAACATATGAAAGGGAACGTTTACTCTTATTTAGGATATTGGGCTGCTTTGGCATATCAGTATGCAGAAGAGTTAGCTAAATTCATTGTTAAATTTGGAGAAACTCCTGATATTATTGAAATACAAGATTATAATGCAATAGGATATTACATATTGCAAAAAAAATGGCTTAAAGACCCTATATTTAAGGATATTCCAATTGTTTTGCACCTACATACTCCAACATTTGAGCTAGATAGAATAAATCAAGCTCCAAGATATAAATTCCCTAACTATTGGATTGGTCAAATGGAAAAGTTCTGTATAAAAGCTGCAGATGCTTTATTATCTCCAAGCCATTTTTTGAAAGAAGAGCTTCAGGGGCTAGTCCCTGAAAAAGATATCAAGGTTATTAATTTGCCATATGATTTAAAAGACTATAGAGAAGGTTATCAAAGAAATTTCGATTCTGATACGTTCCTTTATATAGGTAGAACAGAGTACCGTAAAGGTGTTCTGCAAATGATTAAAGGAGCAGAAAATCTGTGGAAGAAAGGGTACGAATTTAAGCTGAAAATTATAGGTGGCGATACATATTTTCATCCACGAGGTCGAATGCTTGGAGACTATCTCAAAGAAAAATACGAGCATAGAATCAAAGAAGGAAAGCTTATTTTTAAAAATGCAGTACCTCCTAAAGAACTTAATCCAGAAATATTAAATGCAAGAGCGGTAATAGTACCATCTTTGTATGAGAACTTTCCTTATACATGTTTAACATCTATGTGGTTAGGAGCTCCGATGTTAGTATCTGCTTCAGGTGGTCAAGCAGAAATGGTTGGAGAAAATGGAGTATGTGGTTTAATTTTTAAATGGGAAATAGAAGGGGATTTTGAGAATAAACTAAAACAGCTCATAGAAATGGATAAATCACAATTACAGAAAATGAGTCTAAACTCAGAAAAAAGAATTCGTTCTTTATGTAATGTTGAGAAAAACTTAGAGGAAAGAATTAAATTTTTTAAAGATGTTATTTATGAATCTAAAATGAAAAATAAAGATAGTTTCCCTACCTTATTAGACATACCTAAACAAGAACTAAAACATAAAGTAAAGTACGTTAAAGGGAAATTATCAGTCATTATACCTTTTTATAATTTAGGAAAATTTTTAGACGAAACCTTAAATAGTGCTTTAAATTCTACTTACCCTTATATAGAAATTATTATAGTTAATGATGGTTCTACTGATGAATTGAGTCTAAATCTTTTAGAAGAAATCAGAAAAAAAGACAATCCAATAATTAAAATTATTGATATAGAAAACAAGGGATTAGCTAATGCAAGAAATGTAGGAGCTATGAATGCTGAAGGAGAGTTTATTACTTTCCTTGATGCTGATGATTTGGTAGATCCGAGCTTTTATGAAAAGGCTATTGATATTTTAAATACTTATCAAAATGTATCTTTTGTTTATAGTTGGTTAGAGTATTTTGGTCAATCAAATGGAGTATGGCCTACATTTAACGCGGAGTTTCCTTATCTTCTATGTCAAAATATGCTATCTGCTTTTACTGTTGTTAGAAAAGAAGACTTTATTAATTTTGGACTTAATAAAATAGAATTGGAATATGGTTTAGAAGATTACGAGGGCTGGCTCTCGATGTGTGCGAATGGCTGCGTAGGAATTAGTATACCGGAAACTCTAGTTAAGTATAGGGTGAGAAAAGATTCTATGGCGAGACAGTTTAATCCTGATATGTTGAAATATTTAAGAAGCATAATCTCGGATAGAAATCCTGAAATATACCAAAAATATGCTGTTGAAATTTTTAATTTACTTGATGCAAATGGACCAGGATTTAAATGGAACAACCCCTCTTTTGATAGTCCTGAATCAGTTATATCTGAAAATACCTATGAAGGTAACCTTCAAAAAAATGAGCTATTAAGAATTGCAAATTCAAAACTAGGAAAATTTATTATTAAAGCAATGTTCAAACTGAAATTGAACAAGCTATTTAAATAAAAAGCTTAAGGAGAGATTGGTTTGGAGAGATTAGAATTTAGTTCTGGAGCCAAGTACAGTGCTATCGAAGGAGCCATCCATATTAATAGATACTTAATAGCAAAAGATCTTTGTAAAGGAAAAAGAGTACTAGACGCTGCATGTGGGGAAGGTTACGGTAGCTTTCTATTATCAAAGTGGGGAGCTAAAGCAGTCGATGGAATTGATATATCCGAAGAAGCAATACAAAATGCTAAAGCGAATTTTAAACAAGAAAATTTAACATTCCATCAAGGTTCTGTAGAGGAAATGGGAAAGTTCCCTTCTAGAAATTACGATTTAATTATATCATTAGAAACAATAGAACACTTGTCTAATCCTGAGAAAATGTTACAAGAGTTTAGACGGCTAATAAAACCTGATGGAATAATCATTATATCTTGTCCTAACGATTATTATTATTATCCCGAAGAAAGTATGGGAAATCCTTATCATTTAAAGAAGTATACATTTGATGAATTTAAAAGTATGACAGAATCTATTCTAGGACAAAACGCGGAGTTTTATTTGGGTACTCCAGTAGATGGATTTATAAACAAAAAATTCCGTAACTTTGATATAGGTAATCAATCTCAAGATTATATGTTTCAGTATAAAAGTAACCATAAATCTCTGCTGATTCCTCAAGATCATCAAATTGATGAGAGCAACTGTAGCTACTTTTTAGGCATATGGGGATGTACAGATGGTTTGCTTGAGGAAACTGCAGTTATATATGCAAAAAGTATGGATGCTAGAGAAAGTTTATTTGATTGGGAGATAAACAATTTTAAAACTAAAATTTTTGAACTTGAAAATAAAATATGTGAATATAAATCACAATTAAAAGATCTTTTATTAAAAAATTCAGAATTAAAAAAGGAAAATGAACAACTACATTTAAAGTTAGAGGCCGTACAGGTAGAAAATGATTATATAAAAAACAGCCTATCTGAAAAAACAAATGATAAAGTAAAACAGCTAGAAGAAGAACTTAATAATATTTATAAATCTAATGGGTTTAAAATGCTTTTAAAATACTATAAATTGCGTGATAAATTTTTTAGTATAAGGAGTAAGCTAACACGTCTAAGAGGAGAAGGGTAATATGGATGATGTACAATTAAATATCATACCTGAACTTCAAAAAGGTAAATATATTTATGAAAATAATCATAAATATATATTAAATTCTAAAAATATCGGAGATGATGGAGAAAATTTAACAATAGTGGTTCTATCTCTTAATAGATCAGCATTAACTATAAGGTTAATGCATTCAATAAGAACCGAGATTCCTAATTTTAAAGGAGATTTTCTTATCATTGACAACGGTTCGGATGAAGCAGAGCTTAAAAACATCAAAAACGAAGCTACTAGAATGCCATTTAATTGTAAAATTATTGAGTTGAATAAAAACTATGGTGTTGCTGGTGGTAGGAATCTTTCCGTTGAGCATGTGCGTACAGATTGGATCATGTTTCTTGATAACGACATTTATTTTATCGGTAATCCTCTATCTAAAATTCAAGAAGATATTTCTATGCTTGGATGTCATTTTCTTAACTTACCTTTATTAAATGAAACAGGCGAGAAAATTTTTGCATATGGTGGACATCTCTATTTTCATATTATTAATCAAAGTAAGTATATTGGTGGAGGCTCTGTTTATAGACAAGAACCATATCCTTCAAATAAAATAGATGAGCCATTTCTGTCAACGTTTTTATTTGGTGGGGCTTCTGTATTAAATAAACATACTTTTCAATCTCTAGGTAAATTTGATGATAGAATGTTTATCGGTTTTGAAGACATAGATTTTTCTCTGAGGATTTTCAAAAATGGATATAAAATTGGTAATTGTGGAATTCTTTGCTTAGTACATGATCATCCAAAACCTAGTAAGAAATCGGATGTAGATTATGAAAAAGAGAGGTTTTCGAGAAATATTTTGAAAGAATCCGCTGAATATTTCGAGAAAAAACATGGTATTAAAGTTTGGAATGATCATGTTGATGAATGGCTAAAAGAGAAAAAACGACAACTTGGATTAGATAATGAAAATGAAGAAATCAAACAAATCGAATTAACAGAAAAGCAGACTGCTGTTAGCTATAAACGTCCTAGAATTGCTCTAATTGTCGACACGGATAACTGGGCGTTTGCCAATATTTCTAAACAATTAGTAAAGCATTTGGATGAATATTTTGAGTTTCGCATTATCCCAATGAGTTGGATTAATAATATAACTCAAGTGCTATTATTAGTAAAGGATTATGACTTAATACATTTTTTCTGGAGACCACATGTTGCATGGATTTCATCTGATGACAATAAAGAGTATTTGAGAAAGTTAGGGATTAGCTATAATTCTTTTTATGAGGATGTTATTCAAAAACTCAATATATCTACTTGCATTTATGATCATTTGTTTCTTGAACAAGATTCGTTAGAACTAAACAAATCTATTTTTAATCTGGCCAAAAATTATTATGTTTGTTCGGATAAATTATATCAAATTTATAAGAAGCTTCCGTTCACTCAAAATTTATACGATGAACCTCTTGAAGATGGTGTAGATACAAGTATATTTAAACCTATAAATATTAGTAGATTTAGTGATATTAAGGATAGGAAAATAGTTATTGGTTGGTGTGGAAACAGTAAGTGGGCGGATCATATTGAAGATTTTAAAGGAGTTCATACTATATTAAAACCTGCTATACAAGAATTAATAGATGAAGGTTATCCTATTGAAATAAATTTTGCAGATCGATCTGAAAAAATGATACCACATGAGGAAATGCCTAATTATTATTCTAAGATCGATTTGTATATCTGTACTTCTAAATTTGAGGGTACACCTAATCCTGTATTAGAAGCTATGGCCTGTGGAGTGCCAGTTATATCTACAGATGTGGGAATTGTACCAAACGTTTTTGGAACGAAGCAAAAAAATTTTATTATGAAAGAACGTAGCAAAGATGAGTTAAAAAGGCTAATTAAAGATTTATTAAGAGAACCAGGGATGTTTAAAGAATTATCAGAGGAAAATTTAGAGTCTATTAAAGAATGGGATTGGAGTTATAAAACTAAAAAATTTAAAAAATATTTTATT
>NZ_JAPSMC010000061.1 GCF_026847645.1 Anoxybacillus sp. J5B_2022 | reverse complement strand
CCCAAGGGTTAAAAGCGGAGAAACAAGAGTCTGGAACCATTGAATTTACGGATGCAAAAACAGGAAAGTTTTTATTTTATAGGTTCATCACCACAACATGTACTTGACAAACGGTAAACTTCTCTGAACAAGTATATGCAAAAAAACATTAGTTAGCTGGTTTTCCCTCGGAAACATAAGTAGAGCATGTTATGAAAAATCAAGTACAACTTTTGGTGAAGAGCCATTTTATATCCAGCGTCCGTATATGTATGATTCGTCAAAGGACGGAAATGTGTCAGAACAAGTCACGCAAGAGGTGACACCCGTCGACGATGGGTTTATTCTCACTGTCACAGCAGATGAGTCGTATTTAACCGATCCGAAGCGCGTCTATCCAGTTGTCATTGACCCTTGGATCGATGTGTTCGAAGCACAGGACGCATTTGTAGCAAGCGGTACTTCCAGCAATTACGGCAACTTAAATTATTTGTCGGTCGGGAAAGATCCGAGTCTAGGGAAAACACGCACGTATTTAAAATGGACGTTGCCACAAATCCCTAATGCGAAGGTGACAGGAGCCAGTGTGGGGGTGTATCAATATTACCCCAATCCAGCATTATCCAATGCTGTACCTGTTGAACTTCATCAGGTCACGAGTGCATTTAACGCTTCTTCCATCACTTGGAACAACCAGCCAACCTTTGACGCGACGCCGATTTCTGTCAAATCCGGAATGCAAGTCGGATATACGTATTTTGCAGTTTCTGATTTAGTAAAAAATGGTATGACGGAACGGTTCCAAACGATGGTGTCGTCTTAAAAACAGATGATACAGTAGAAGCCACTGCTGACCAAAAATTATTCCACTCGACGGAATGGAATAGTTCCGACGGATCGCCGTATGGAAAGCCGAAACTAGTTATTTCCTACCGTTCAAAGAAACTATTAGGGATTACCGATTACTGGACGTATACACCGGACTTGTTTAACGGTGAAGGAACCGCCGTTGTGAACGTGATGAACGGGAATATGGTATATGACATCCCGATTTTATCGCTTCCTGGAAGAACAGATGCTTTTCACTTAAAAATGGTATACAACAGCCGTTCGGACTTTGAAGATGTATATGGATACCGCTGGACATTCAGCGCGCAACGGAAACTGATTCCAAACAGCGACAAGACGATCGTGGAGTATATTGATGAAAACGGCACACATTATCATTTTAATAAACAACAGTACGATACAGGCACGGCGTACTCCGCGCCGGAAGGGACATTCTTTGCATTGAACAGCACGGCGGATGGCGGATACACGCTCAAAGAACCAGACGAAACGCTCTATTATTTCGACTCGCAAGGCCGGAATACGAAAGTCGTCGACGAAAAAGGCAATACGATTTTGTACACATTTAATGGCACGACCAATCAAATCACGAAAATTAGCGAGCGGTTCGGCTCGGAAACGACGGGACGCGATTTGTCTTTGGCGTATGATCCAACGACGGGCCGACTACAAAAAATCACCGATTTCCGAGGAACGGAAACAACGTTTACGTATGATAGCTTAAATGGGCACTATCGTTTACGGACGATTACGTATGCGGCGAACCGTCCGGAGCATAAAACGATTACGTTCGATTATAATGATCAACAACAATTAATCGCGATTACAGACGGAAACGGAAATACAGGAAAATTTGAGTATGATGATCAGAATCGGGTGAGCAAAGTCATCGATCCACGTTCCGATACCATCTTTGCGCAGCTCGACTACCCTTCGATCAATGAAACGGTGTTTACTGATGCTAATAACAGTAAAACGTATTACCAAAGCAACATTGATCAAGATTTAGCCACTGTTAATGTTGTGAAAATCATTGAAGACTACCAAGGGCAGCATCCATCGGAGACACAATATGAATGGAAAAATAATGAAATCACAAAAGTCATCGAACCTAACAAAGATACAGGAGATGCCAGTGGTCCAACAACCTCATCCGACTATGATGACAAAGGAAATTTAACGAACAGTGTTGCACCAGATGGTGAGGCTGTAACCAATCATTATGACAGCAAATCCAATTTAACGGATTCGACTACAAGCTCTGGTTTGTCCGAGCAAAACGTATACGACAGTGTCAGCAATCTATTATTCTCGACGAACCATGTAGGCTTAACCGATTACTTTACCTATGATCGTTATGGAAATACTGTGTCGTCGGTGACTCCATCGTCGCTTGCGGTCAATCCGGTGGTCAATAGTAGCTTTGAATCTGTTGGCACGAACAGCTTGCCGACAGGCTGGACGATTCGCACCGGTAGTGAATATTCGATCAGCTCCGACCATGTATTTGGCACTCAATCAGCCAAAATTACGCTGACGGGAACCGAAGGGGCACGCTATTACTACCAAGATGTACCGATTAGCACGACGCTAGCAGACAAGACGTATACAATCTCTGGATATATTAAAACAACGAATGTTACGGGATCAGGAGCGCGAATCCGAATTTATTTTAAAGACAGTAGCAACCAATATATTAAAGACAACTCAGGAAATACCATTGTATATGGAAGCCCTTATGTCACAGGAACAAGAGATTGGCTGCCGGTTTCGTATACGTTTACGGCCCCAAGCAATACGGCATACATTCATATCGAATGTATCTTTACAGGAGCAGGAACGGCGTATTTCGATGGCATTCAGTTGGATCAAGGATCGATTGTCACTGAATATGCTTCGAACGAAAATGCCGGTATGGAAGCAGGAAGCGGCGCTGTACCTGACAACTGGACGTTAAACTCATTCGGCACAGGAGACGGTCGGACGACCGAACAAGAGAAAGCGGGACAATATTCCGTCAAAATTAATGGCGTCAGCAGTGCGAGCCGTTATGTCGGACAACAAGTTTCCGTCAGTGGGAAAAAAGGCGATCCATTGACATTGTCCGGCTGGGCGTATGTGAAAAATCCAAATGCGACAGGTACTTTTGCATTGCAGTTGACGTTCACGTATACGGATGGAACAACGGGAACGTTTACGATTCCATTTGACAAAACATTGACGGATCAATGGCAGTTTGTGAAAAAGACGTTCCGGGCGGCGAAAGATTTTAACCAAGCGAAGATTTATGGAATTTATAACAACCAAGCCGGAACGGTCTATTTTGACAATATGAAGCTGGAAGAACGGGCTTCGACTTCGACCACGACATATAGTGCAGATGGCAATTTTGTCACAGCGGAAACGGATGAATGGAACCAAACGACATCGTACGGTTACGATGCGAATGGAAACGAGACATCCGTCACAACACCGGCTGGACGAAACACAACATACACTTACACTTATTTGGATCAACTAAAATCTGTGACAATGGTCGATCCGTCAGGACAACAAAGCATTACGACCCAGTATACGTACGATACGCAAGGGAACTTGAAAACTCGTACGGATCCAAGAAATAACGTCACAACGTTTGATTATAATGCCATTAACCAATTGACGTTAGAACAAGATCCGTTAGGCAAATTTATTAAGTATGATTATGACAGTAGCGGAAACCTTAAAACCATTGAAAAAGGAAAAGGCACGACGACCCTTTCGAAGCAGGAGTTTCAATATGACCGCAAAAATCAACTGACGGAAAAATGGGTCAATGACCAAAAGATCGCATCGTATACGTACGATTATGCCGGAAATGTGACGAGCATTGACGCGAACGGCCAAACGTATTCGTTCACGTATGACACGTACAGCCGCTTGAAGACGTCTCAAGAACCGAGCGGGTACCAGCTGCAAAACAACTATGTGACAGATTCAAACAGCTCATCGAACGGACTGCGCAGTTCCTATGTGGAAACGACTGGCGGCCATTCATATACCACGACATTTGGATACGACGTCTTACAGCATCTAACGTCCATTCAAGTGCCGACAGGCCAAACGACCGAGTTTTATTACAATGAAAAAGGCCTGCCAATCCGTACAAGTTTGAAAAATAGCGCTAATACGTCTTTCTTCCATGTTTATTCATCCTATGATGATGGGGGACGATTAACCGCCCAGCGTGTTATCGGCGGCGACGCGTTGGATTTGACGTACGGATACGACGCCGATGACAACATTGTCAGCTACTTCGATGGCACCAATACACATACGTTTACGTACGATTTCGCCAACCGCTTGAAGTCATGGACGTACCAAGGCAACACTGTTCCATACGACTACGACGCGGCGGGGAACTTGAAAAATCCGCATGGCAAGACGTTGACGTTTAATGCGGCCAATGAAGTCGAAGGGTTTACGTATGATGACGCCGGCAACCTTCTGCAAGACGACCGTTACCAATATACATGGGACGGAGAAGGACGCCTGCTTTCAGTCAAAGACGTAAACGGCAACGAGGTCGCCAGCTTCACGTATCGTCCAGATGGACTCAGAGAAACGAAAACAGTCAATGGCGTCACGTATCATTATCACTATGACGGCTCGGACTTAATCCGCATTACGAATGATAGTGGCCAAACCGTATGGGCGTTCACATGGGTGAATGGCAAGCCAAATACGGTGACGAATGCGAATGGCGATACATTCTACTATGTCACGAACTACCGCGGCGATGTCGTCCGCATTGTCGACGAAAACGGCGCGACGGTCGCCAATTACAGCTACGACCCATGGGGCAAAGTGCTTTCGGTTTCGGAAAATGCGGCAGTAGCTGGACAACCGCTAGGGTATGCGGGATATTATTATGATAGGGAAACGAAGCTGTACTACCTACAGGCACGTTACTATGATCCAGAGACGGCGAGGTTTATCTCAAGAGATCCAGATCCGGGAGACAAAGACGATCCGATCACTCAAAATGCGTATACGTATGCGAATGATAATCCGGTGATGCTGGTGGATCCGGATGGGAAGTTTGCTTGGATGATTCCTATCGCTATTGTTGTAGGACAAGCTATTGCCGATGGTGTTGCAATAGGAGCAGGACTGTACATGAGGAAAAGTTTGCCCCTTAGAGGCCCTAAAAAAGGAAGCTTAACTTTAAGAGATAAGAAAGGAAAAGTTATACAACGAAGATATTATGATAGTGCGGGAAGGGCGAAAAAAGACATGGATTATAGCGATCACGGAAATCCGAAACACCATCCTTGGGGGCCTCATCGACATAAATGGAAATGGGACGGAAAAAAGCCTAAAAGAGGAGGAGCAGAACCAATGAATAAAGGAAGGAGGTAGGAGATAAAATATGAGTTTAGAAAGATTAATAGAACTTATAGAAATTGGACATGATATAGAATTTATCTATAATGATGAGCGTTATTCAATAACGAATACTCAAGTGGGTATTTGTTTTACAAAGTACTATAATTTGAATCATCAAGAATATACAAACGTAAGTGATTTTATAGATAATGCGTGGATTGGTGAAGAAAAATTAAAAGATATTGTATCTCAAATTGAAATTACTCATGTTTTTTAAATATTAAGTGTTCCTACTTTGAGAATAATAACAAAATCGTCTGTAACTATTCAGTTTATTACTAGATAAATTCTGGAATAATCAAAACCAAAAGGGTATTTTCAATGATGGAATCGCTCTTTTTAAGTTAAGGAGTCGACATGCTGCGCATGAGGCAAAAATATGAACATCTTCGGGACTGCGAAACGTGCCTGAAATCTGTTGTTTCGTTTTAGATTAGGGTGCCAGGCACGTGTTGAAAAAATCAAAGTGTTTACGTATGATGACGCCGGCAATCTTCTCAAGGACGACCGCTACCAATACACATGAGACGGAGAAGGCCGCCTGCTTACCGTCAAAGACTTAAACGGCAATACCATCGCCAGCTTCACGTACCATCCAGACGGCTTGCGGAAAACGAAAACGGTGAATGACGTCACGTACCATTACCACTATGACGGCTCGAACTTAATCCGTATCACCGATGATAACGGACAAACGGTGTGGGCGTTTACGTGGGCGAATGGAAAGCCGAACACCGTCACGAATTCAAACGGCAACACCTTCTACTATGTGACAAACTATCGCGGCGATGTCATGCGTATCGTGGACGAAAATGGAGCGACGGTGGCTAGTTACAGCTACGATCCGTGGGGCAAAGTCCTATCCATTGTTGTGCCTGTCACCTGCCAAACTAGAGTTTTTGCGTAATGATGAAAACATTTGCAAAATGTTTGCGAAGACGTTGCGATTAGGCGATAATGTATCGTATGATAAATCTACATAAATAGGCAAGATTTGCGGTGTGAGAAAATAGATTGAGGAGTGAAAAGAAATGAATGTAACGATTTATGATGTGGCGCGGGAGGCAAACGTGTCGATGGCGACCGTGTCGCGCGTCGTCAATGGAAACCCGAATGTGAAACCATCCACAAGAAAAAAAGTATTGGAAGCGATTGAGCGGTTAGGGTATCGGCCAAACGCAGTCGCTCGCGGGCTTGCAAGCAAAAAAACGACGACGGTTGGCGTCATTATCCCTGACATTTCGAGCATCTTTTTCGCCGAATTGGCCCGCGGGATTGAAGACATTGCGACGATGTATAAATATAATATCATTTTAAGCAACTCCGATCAAAATAAAGAGAAAGAGCTGCATTTGCTCAACACGATGCTTGCGAAGCAAGTGGACGGCATTTTGTTTATGGGCGGCAACATTACAGAAGAGCATGTGAACGAATTTCAAAAATCGGACGTGCCAATTGTTTTAGCAGCGACGATTGAAGAAAATCATCTCATTCCGTCTGTCAACATCGATTACGAGCAGGCAGCGTTTGAAGCAGTAATACATTTTCTGGAAAAAGGGCATACGCGCGTTGCTTATATTACAGGGCCGGCAAACGACCCAATCAATACTAAAAAGCTGGCAGGATATCGCCGCGCGTTAGAAGCGCAAGGCATCGCTTACGATGAAGCGCTTATTGTCGAAGGGGATTATTCGTACGATTCCGGCATTGAGGCGTATGAAAAAATAGCGGAATTAGAAGAAAAGCCGACAGCGGTATTTGCCGGAACCGATGAAATGGCGCTCGGCATTATTCACGGCGCACAAGACCATGGCGTGCAAGTGCCGGAACAATTGGAAGTCATCGGCTTTGATAATACAAGACTGGCAACGATGGTGCGCCCGCGCCTAACAACCGTCGTTCAGCCAATGTATGACATCGGTGCCGTCGCCATGCGCCTGCTCACAAAATACATGAATAAAGAGCATGTCGAAAACCATATCGTCGTCTTACCGCACCGCATTGAATATCGCCAATCGACGAAATAAAGAAAACAAAGCCTATGAGCGTTTCATAGGCTTTGTTTCATATTCGAGCGCTGGCTGCGAATCGGATAGAGCGCTTTTTCGACGGTTTGGGCATTTTTCTCGGTAATTTCTGCCCTGCGCGGAATCGGTGGATATAACGTTTCCGGATCGTCCCATTCCAGCGGCAGCGGTACCGGCGCGTGCGGCTGCCATTTATCGAGCCATGTTTTCGGGAGGTTGCCTGAAATGTTTGATTGTTCCGTCATTTCCAGCCAGATGAGCGCCCAAGCGCGCGGAACGACCCGCCAAATATCATATCCTCCTCCGCCGACTGCCACCCAGCGTCCCCCGCAATATTCGTGAGCGATTTCATGTGCGATTTTTGGAATTTCCCGGTACGTTTTCATCGTCACCGATAAATGGGTGAGCGGATCATAATAATGGGCATCGGCTCCATTTTGCGTTAAAATAATGTCCGGTTTGAAAAAAGCGGCAATTTCCCGAAACGCCTGTGTATACGCCTCTAACCATGACTCATCTTCCGTAAACGCATCGACCGGAATGTTGAATGAAAACCCGTATCCTTTCCCTTGTCCCCGCTCTGTAATATTTCCTGTTCCCGGAAACAAATATCTTCCCGTTTCGTGAATCGAAAATGTGCAAACGTTCGGATCGTCGTAAAACGCCCATTGCACCCCGTCGCCGTGATGGGCGTCCGTATCGACATATAAGACGCGGAGTCCGTATCGTTCTTGCATATATTTAATTGCTACCGCGCTGTCGTTGTAAATGCAAAAGCCAGATGCTTTGCCGCGAAAGCCGTGATGAAGCCCACCGCCTAAACTTAGCGCGTGCTGCGCTTTTCCTGACACGACATAATCGACCGCGGTTAACGTCGCCCCTACTAACAACGCGCTTGCCTCGTGCATATTCGGAAAAATAGGCGTGTCTTCTGTGCCAAGCCCGTAATTCATCGCGACATCTTCCGACAACCGTCCTTGCCCGGCAGCTTTCACCGCATCGATATACGCGCGGTCATGAATGAGCTCGAGTTCTTCGTCTGTCGCCATGCGCGGTGAAACAATTTGGTCGTCCGCTAGTGCCTTCATCTCCCGCAACAATTCATACGTCAATTTGACGCGTAACTGATTGAACGGATGCGCGTCGTGAAATTTGTAAAGCTGGAAGTCATCTGAATACACAAACACGCAATCTTTGTTCATGATGAAACCCCCGGCAAATTCGGCCATAATACGGTATACCCTGCGTTTTTTAAATCGGCGATTACTTGAATCGGGTTCATCGTTTGAATGCGAAACACAAGAATTTTATAGCGCTCATCTTTGTCAGGATAGACGAGGACGCTGGCGATATTGACATTTCGTTTCGCAAAAACGGCCGTTACTTCGCTTAACATGCCGCTCAAATTTGGCACTTTCACTTCGATTTGTGAGCCAGGTTGGTGCGCCCCTGTTAGTTGCACAAGCGTATATAATAAATCCGTTTCCGTAATAATGCCGACGAGTTTCCCGTCTTTCGTAATCGGTAAACAGCTAATGCGATGTTCGTAAAACAAAGCAGCGATTTCTTCGACGAAATCGAGCGGATGACCAGTAATCACATCGGTTTTCATAATCGTGCTAACCGGTTTTTCAAAATCCTCTAAATGTTCGCATGCGTGGAAAATGGACGGACTTACATCGCGAATATCGCGGTCGGTCACAATGCCGACGACATGTTGTTCATCGTCAACGATCGGAAGATGGCGGATTCGGTGCTGTTTTAATAACTGCATCGCTTCGGCAATCGTCTGATGTGGCTGAAGCGTTGCCACGTTTGTTTTCATGATTTGCTCGACAATCATTCGTAACTCTCCCCCTTTGTTTTCCCCTAATACATAAACCGATTCATAAACCGAAGGCGGTCAAATTTTTGAATCGATTCTTGATCGACCCGTTTTCCGATGCGGGCCATTAAACAGTTTGCCGGATGGGAGCATATCTCTGGATCATCGGTCGCATACCAAACGAGGCCGCCGGCATTCATCATTTTCTCCATGACTTTTCGGTATTCCCATACGTTAAGGCCTGTCCGCTTCAAATCCCAATGCCAATAATACTCCGTTGTAATGATAATATAGTCTTCCATCGCATCGTCCATCATCGACACAATCAATAAGTTTTTGCCGACTTGATAGCCGCGAAATTCAGGAATGACTTCGATCGCACCTAATTCAATTAAATTTTCCATCTTCCCTTCCGACCAGCGCTCGAGCGGGTCAGGATACAAAAATGTCACATAGCCGACGATCGTTTGATGATGCCGGGCAATAATAATTCTCCCTTCAGGAAGACGAGCGATGTCGATTAATGCTTGATGTTGCTGTTCGGGTTGACGGAAGGCGGTTAAATCACGATGAAATTCATAGGCTGCTAATTTTTCAGCCGGTACAGGCCCTTCGATAATAAGCGTGCCTTTCGGTGTTTTTAATTCTTTGGCATTATATGTTTTCTTATGTTCCATTTAGCCACCACCTGACTAAGTTTTCTATCTCTCATTATACATAAAAACCGAAAAGTTAAAGCGTTTTCAAAAAAATTTCTTTATTTCCAAAATAAAATTTTTTAAAAATTGAGAAATTAAAAAAGTTGTACTATAATGGGAATGTAATCACTTACATAAAGGGGGAACTAGGGGAATGAAAGTAGAGATGCTACCGGTCATACAAGGGGAACACAATTTAAAAAACTATGACGAAACGTATCGAACATTCGACTGGTCGGAAACAGAAAAGCAGTTTTCATGGGCGGAAACAGGACGGGTGAATATGGCCTATGAAGCGATTGACCGCCACGTAGAAACGTTCCGGAAAAATAAAGTGGCGCTTTATTATCGCGACGCTTCGAGAGAAGAAAAATATACGTTTAAAGAAATGAAAGAGTGGTCAAACAAAGCAGCGAACGTATTTAAACAAGTCGCGGACGTGGAAAAAGGTGACCGTGTATTTATTTTTATGCCGCGCTCTCCAGAATTGTATTTTGCCGTTCTTGGCGCAATCAAAGTCGGAGCGATTGTTGGTCCATTGTTTGAAGCGTTCATGGAAGGAGCGGTGCGCGACCGGTTAGAAGACAGCGAAGCGAAAGTGATCGTGACAACAAAAGAGCTGCTTCCACGCGTTCCGGTCAATGAGTTACCAGCGCTAAAACACGTCTTACTTGTCGGCGACGATATTGTTGAAGAAGGACCATACGTTGACTTTAAAAAGCGGATGAGCGAAGCGAGCAAACATTTTGATATTGAGTGGGTTGACCGGCAAGACGGACTCATTTTGCATTATACGTCTGGTTCGACTGGAAAGCCAAAAGGCGTTTTGCACGTGCATAATGCAATGATTCAACATTATCAAACAGCAAAATGGGTACTTGATTTAAAAGAAGACGACGTCTACTGGTGTACGGCGGACCCAGGTTGGGTAACAGGGACATCATATGGCATTTTCGGTCCGTGGTTGTGCGGCGCTTCCAACGTCATCGTCGGCGGACGGTTCAGCCCAGAAACATGGTATAAAACGATTGAAGACTACGGTGTGACCGTTTGGTACAGTGCGCCAACGGCATTCCGCATGTTGATGGGAGCAGGCGATGAGTTGGTGAAAAAATTTGATTTAAGCTCATTGCGCCATATTTTAAGCGTCGGTGAACCGTTAAATCCGGAAGTCGTTCGCTGGGGGATGAAAGTGTTCCATCGCCGCATCCATGATACATGGTGGATGACAGAAACGGGAGCGCAGCTCATTTGTAACTATCCGTGCATGGAAATTAAGCCAGGCTCGATGGGCAAGCCGATTCCGGGGGTCAAAGCGGCGATTATCGACGATCATGGCAATGAGCTTCCTCCTTATCGGATGGGGAATTTGGCCATTCGCAAAGGCTGGCCGTCAATGATGAAGACGATTTGGAACAATCCGCAAAAATATGAATCGTACTTCATCGGCGATTGGTATGTTTCCGGTGACTCGGCTTACATGGACGAGGACGGTTACTTCTGGTTCCAAGGCCGTATCGATGACGTCATTATGACATCAGGTGAGAGGGTTGGACCGTTTGAAGTCGAAAGCAAACTTGTCGAACATCCAGCCGTCGCTGAAGCAGGCGTCATCGGCAAACCAGATCCGGTTCGCGGCGAAATCATTAAGGCATTTATTTCGCTTCGCGAGGGCTATGAACCTTCCGAGGAACTCATTGAAGATATTCGCCAGTTTGTGAAAAAAGGACTGGCAGCTCACGCGGCACCGCGAGAAATCGAGTTTCGCGATAAATTACCGAAAACGCGCAGCGGAAAAATTATGCGCCGCGTCTTAAAAGCGTGGGAATTGAACTTGCCAACAGGAGACTTGTCGACAATGGAAGACTAAAAAGCAAAGGGGGCTGACGTTTGAGGTCAGTCCCTTTGCTTTCGTCTACTGCTCATTTTGATTTGTCGCTGCATTGTCCGTTTTTTCTTGTGTGTTTACTGGCGTAGCAAGAGAAATAAGGTTGGACGGCAAAGATTCATTTCCGCTAATATCTACAGCGGTGACGTAATAGACGCCGGCTGCGGAAGGAATGGTAAACGACGGCGACGGGCCAGCTTTGATGGCGGCAGCTACTTGAAATGGCAAGCCTTCTTGTTCCGCACGATACACTCGATAGCCGACGACATCTAGCTCGCGATGTGCTGTCCATGTCAACGTTTTGCCAGACAATTGCGCCACAGGCGGGTCGGGACGTTTGCCGTTTTCTTTCAACTCCGCAAAGACAGCAACGTTTTTCCATTGCGCTGAATCCGGGAATAGTTTCGTAAGATCAGTATCTTTTATTCCCCATTCTTCGAGCACTTGTGCATTAAATCCTACCCCTTCGCTTGTAAATTCTTGTGGCGTTGTCGGAAGCGCCGCGTACCGTTTTCCATTGACTTCGACAAATTTTCCGCTCGTTAACGAATGATCCTCTTCTGTCGGCACAAATTTGGCGTTATATAAATCGTAGCTGACTAAACCAGCTTTTTCGCACATCGCAGACGGAATGAGCCCTGATACGGTGCAGTAGGCGCGGCGAACAATGCCACCCGGCATATTAAATCGCTGTTTGGGCGCGACCAAATCCGGTTTAACGTCGTAAGCAGCGTTCATGAGCTGCGCCCATAATAATAAGTTTCGTTTGCTGTAGGACAATCCTTTATATTTCAGCTCTAGCGGCCGTGGCGTATCGTACCCGATCCACGTACCAAACGTGACGTTCGGATTTGTTGCAACAAACCATGCATCTTTATTGTCTTGTCCCGTTCCGGTTTTTCCCGCCCAGTCGGCATGGAATTTTAAAAATGATGGAAGCGAAGCCGCGGTCCCTTGACGAATGACGTCACGCATCATGTCGATTGTTAAATACGCGGTTTGTGGCGAAAAGACGTTGACTGGCTCGCTTTTATGTTCATAGACGACTTGTCCGTCTTTGGCAACAATTTTTTCGATTAAATACGCATCGACAAATGTGCCGTAATTGCCGAACGTTGCATAAGCGTTCACGTTTTCTTCTACCGTTACCCCTTTCGTTAATGCGCCGAGCGCCATTGATAGGTTCGTTGCGTCCGCTCTCGTTAAGCTCGTAAATCCCATTTTTTCCAAATACGTAATCGGGCGCTGACTGATTGTTTTCATGTATGTGCGCACTGCCGGAATGTTATAGGAGTATTGCAGCGCGCGGCGGACGGATACGAACCCATGTGTCCTCCGGTCAGCGTTTTTTGGGCTGTACGAGCCGCTTGGAGTTTGTACTAGTAAGTCAATATCTGGAATTACTGATCCTGGTTGAACGATTCCCATCTCCATCGCTGGTGCATACACTAAAAGCGGCTTCATCGTCGAACCGTTTGAACGATACGCTTGCGTCGCGTGATTCAGCTGCTCGCGGTGATAATCTCGTCCTCCGACGAAGCTAATAATGCGTCCGGTTTGGTTTTCAATAAGCATCGCTCCAACTTCGACCGGCTCCACTTTTGTGACGATTTTTCCTGTTTTTTTATCTTTTTCTCGTTTCATGATGTCGCTTCCGAAATACGGATATTTTGCGACAACTTCTTGCATTCGGTCGTAAATGTCTTTATCGATCGTTGTATAAATGTCGTATCCGTTTTGCCGCAATTGTTTTTCTGCTTTTGTCTTATATTCTTCGTATAAAGAAGGGTTGGTTTGCAAATCTTTTTTTGTATAGCCGTCTTTTTTCGCCAATACATCGGCTAAAATGGCTTTTGCTCGCTGTTCAATTTCCATCGTTAGCCACGGATATTTTTCAAACGGTGATGGCTTCGGTGGAGCAAGATGTTTAGCGACATCGTACGTCAACGCTTCGTTGTATTGTCTTTCGGAAATGTAACCAGCTTTTTTCATTCGGTTTAAAACGGTTTTCATGCGCTGTAATGCCGGGGAAAGATCTTTCTTCACTTCGCCGTCGCTCGTAAACGGAGTATATCCGAACGGGCTTTGTGGAAGTCCTGCCAAAAAGGCGGCTTGTGCCAAATTTAAATCTTTCGCATTCACACCGAATACGCCTTGAGCAGCCGCTTGAATGCCGGCAATATTGCGGCCGGATGAGTTTCTTCCGAACGGGACGACATTTAAATACGCTTCTAAAATTTCATCTTTGCTAAAAAAATGTTCGAGACGAAGCGCGAGCAAAATTTCTTTTGCTTTTCGCTCAAACGACACTTCGTTCGTTAAAATTTGATTTTTGACGAGCTGTTGGGTTAACGTACTTCCACCTGTTCGAAGAGAAGAATTTGTCGCTTCTTGAAATAAGGCGCGAATAATCGCCTTTGGCACGACGCCTTTATGTTCGTAAAAATACTCGTCTTCGGTTGCAATAATTGCTTTAGTGACATAAGGGGAAACGTCTTTTAAAGCAACTTCTTCCCGCTCGATATCGGAACGGAAGCTCCCTAAATAGACGCGATTCGCAAAATAAATGTGTGTCGTTTCCTCGTAGTTATAAATATCTTTTTTCATTTCAGTATACGACGGGATACGCATATCTTTTACTAAAGAAGCAAAGTAGCCGGCACCGACACCGAACGAAAAGGAAACGGCACAAAGCAATACAACAGCGAGCACAAGCAGCACGTTCCATGCAATTTCGTATGTAATGTATAACCGTCGCAACAAATTTGGAAAGGAAATAGGCTGTTTTTCTTGCTCCATACAGATCCTCCGTATACGTCTGAAAATTACTTTTATTATACCATACCGCTTGTCTAATATTATGTTTTTTTGTCATTTTTCTGTTAAGCAGTTTGACAATTCGGGGGGATTGTGGTAAAAACATGTATATCGAAAAAACGATACAGAAAAGCGATGACAGGAATGAGTAGTGGTTATCTCCCTGCTTCAGAGAGCTGGTGGGTGGTGCGAACCAGTGCAAAGATAAGCATGAATTACGTCCTCGAGCTTCTTTTGCGAACAGCAGCGCCCAGTAGCAAAAGACGGTTGTGCCGTTATCGAAATGAAGTGAGAGAGCTTGATGCTCTCTAAGTAGGGTGGTACCGCGAACAACACTCGTCCCTTCGTTGAGGGGCGAGTTTTTTATTTTAAGAAGAGGTGAGAAGCATGGATTTATTAAAAGAGTTAGAATGGCGAGGATTGATCAACCAAGTCACGGATCGCGAAGGGTTAGAGAAGCTGTTAGCGGAGGAAACGGTTAGTTTATATTGCGGGTTTGACCCGACGGCTGACAGTTTGCATATCGGAAGCTTATTGCCGATTTTAACGTTACGACGGTTTCAATTAGCGGGGCATCGTCCAATCGCGCTTGTTGGTGGGGCGACGGGGTTAATTGGCGACCCAAGCGGCAAAAAAAGCGAGCGGACGTTGAATGCAAAAGAAGTCGTTGAGCAATGGAGCGAAAAAATTAAAGAACAGCTTTCTCGTTTTTTAGATTTTGAAGTAGCGGACAATCCAGCGGTGATCGCGAACAACTATGACTGGATTGGCCCATTGGATGTCATTTCGTTTTTGCGCGATGTCGGCAAAAATTTCGGCCTTAATTACATGCTTGCGAAAGAATCGGTGCAATCGCGCATTGAAACAGGCATTTCCTTTACGGAATTTAGTTATATGATTTTGCAGTCGCTTGACTTTTTGCAGCTCTACAAAAAAGAAAACTGTAAATTGCAAATTGGTGGCAGCGACCAATGGGGCAATATTACCGCGGGGTTAGAGTTGATTCGTAAAACGGAGGAAGAGGCGAAAGCGTTCGGCTTAACGATTCCGCTCGTGACAAAAGCGGATGGCACGAAATTCGGAAAAACAGAAAGCGGCACGATTTGGCTAGACAAAGAAAAGACGTCGCCGTATGAGTTTTACCAGTTTTGGATTAACACCGATGACCGCGATGTCATCAAATACTTGAAATACTTTACGTTCTTAACGAAAGAAGAAATCGAACAGTTAGAGAAAGAATTGCAAGAAGCGCCAGAAAAACGGGCAGCACAAAAAGCGCTGGCAGAAGAAGTAACGAAGCTTGTTCATGGGGAAGAAGCGCTTCGGCAAGCGGTAAAGATTTCGGAGGCGCTCTTTAGCGGCAGCATTTCCGAGCTGACGGCGGATGAGATTGCGCAAGGATTTAAAGACGTTCCATCGTTTGAATACAACGGTGACGACATCGCGCTCGTGGAATTGCTTGTCCTGGCGCAAATCGTGCCATCGAAGCGGCAAGCACGCGAAGATTTGGCGAATGGCGCCATTTATGTGAATGGCGAAAGAGTGTCAGACGTGAATAAAGTATTAACGCATGAAGATCGTATCGAAGGACAATTCACAGTGATTCGCCGCGGGAAGAAAAAATATTACTTAATTCGCTACTGAAAAAATCCCCTCTGCATCAGCAGAGGGGATTTTTTCATTAACGAGAATAGAACTCAACGATTAGCGCTTCGTTGATTTCTGCAGGCAGTTCAGAACGCTCAGGGAAACGAGTGTAAGTACCTTCTAATTTTTCAGCGTCTAACGTTAAGTAGTCTGGTACAAAGTTGTTGATTTCTAACGCTTCTTTAATGATTTGCAAATTGCGCGATTTTTCACGAACTGCAATCGTTTGGCCAGGTTTGACGCGATAAGACGGAATGTCTACGCGGTTGCCGTCGACTAAAATGTGGCCGTGGTTGACTAATTGACGAGCTTGACGGCGTGTGCGCGCAAAGCCTAAACGGTAAACAAGGTTGTCAAGACGAGATTCAAGCAGAATCATGAAGTTTTCCCCGTGTTTACCAGCCATTTTGCCAGCTTCGTCGAACGTTTTGCGGAATTGACGTTCGTTCACGCCGTACATATGGCGGAGTTTTTGCTTCTCTTGCAATTGCAAACCGTACTCAGAAAGTTTTTTGCGTTGACCTGGACCATGTTGTCCTGGTGGGTAAGGACGTTTCTGCAATTCTTTGCCTGTGCCGCTTAACGAAATGCCAAGGCGGCGGGAAATTTTCCAAGTTGGACCTGTGTAACGAGCCATTAAATGCTCCTCCTTCGCTTTTATTTTAGGTAAAATAAAAGCAGACGTAATCAACAATTACGGCCATTTTGTTTTCATGTATCCTCGCTCTAGCAGCTAAGAGTTACACGATACACCTCTTTATTAGAGGAACAAAATGAGCACATAAAGGTGACCACTAAGGCTGCTATATTTTACACAAACGCTATTATATGATTTTTACAAAATAAAGTCAATATTTTATTTATTT
>NZ_JAPSMC010000060.1 GCF_026847645.1 Anoxybacillus sp. J5B_2022 | reverse complement strand
GTTTGGAGTAGCTTGACATGGAGCCTCTACGGATATGTTGTCTAGCGAAAGCGGTGAGTTCCAGCCCTTGTTTCGCTAGACAACAAGCCTAACATGTCCGCCACTCCATGTAAAGCCAGTGCTTCTGATTTTATAAGTATATTCTAATCTAGAATGATTAGATAATGTGCAAAACAAATAATTTGCAAATTTACAGCAGGGACTGAATAATTACGTTATGCTCTATATGTGATATAATGTAAAAGTAATAGATGTGGGAACTCAAGGGTGGATCGGCGTAACCCCTTATAGAAAGGGGGTGACGCGAATGACAGTGTTTGAAGCGTTGATGTTTGCGATTGCTTTCGCGAGTCTAATCGTTTCAATATTGTCTTTTCACCAAAAGAAATAATCCACCCCTGAGTTAGCGGCTTGAGGGTGGATTATTCCCGACTCTATGCCGATCCCCCTTAAAGGGAACCGTCTATTGCAGGACCGATGGTGTTGCAGCACCGTCGGTCTTATTTAGTAATTATGCAATACCTAACTTCATTATACACGCTATTGCATGAAAAATAAAGGAAAATCACAAGCGTGTTGATTAAACAATAAAAACAGTTAACATCGCTCTATTCCTAGCTTTTACTGAAGATGCTAGGGCTATTCATTATGAAACGGAGGGAAGACATGGACGATTTACTGCGTTGTATGACAACACGTTGAGATAGGGGTATTATCTGAACGGAGCGGGATGTAAAGAATACTTGTTTCTTAATGTTCTTTGGATTAGCAATGTATTATCTGAACGGAGTGGGAGAGAACTTTTTGGTGAGATATATAGAAATCCTTAATTATTCGTCCTGAAATTCATAAATTGTTCAAAACCTTGCGGCAGAGCTGGCCCTTTTTCCGTGTAAAATAAAGATAAAGAACCGGCAAGAGGGAGGAATTTGGGATGTTCGCAATGGTGATGGGGATTGTTATTACAGTATCAATTGCATTAATTATTAGCGCAGAAGTGAGCGTAGAAGCATAATAAGAGCGGCCTCTAAAAAGGGGCCGCTTTTGTCGTTTGTGCACATCGATTAGATGGTTTCCATGTGTGGAGTGGTACAAGGGCAAATGAGCACATTATTTCTGTTAAGTGTTGTCGTTCTCTGCCTGAATAAGAATGCTTGTTGCCGTAGAGTGTTAGTTCATTCCGATGGTCGTCTTGACCGGGTATCGGTTGACATGACTATTGCTTGCAGTAGATTTGTTGCTAATGGCAATCTTGTTTTTAAAATAGCTAATGATACTCGACGTAATAGCAATGGACAAAATAGATAGCAAGCCTTGCCAAAACCCTATGGAATAAAACCCTAAGGACACGACAACAAAATCGAGGATGAAATTGATGATTCCAGGATTCCAATTCCGTCTTTTTTGAAGGATCAGAGCAAGAATATTAAATCCCCCAAGCGAAGCGCGATTCATAAATAATGTCGACAGTCCAAACCCGATAATAACCCCACCTGTCACAGCACCTATAGACATCGGTATGGAAAAAGAAGGGAGAATCCAATCCATTCCTACTGTCATGGCAGACAATAATGTGACAGAAAGAATCGTGGAAAGTGTAAAGTTCCAGCCCATGTTCCTAACTGAAAGCACATAAAAAGGAATGTTAATAAGGAAAAACACTACTCCAAAAGGGAGGTTAGAAAGATAACTCATAATCAAAGAAAGTCCTGCCGTTCCTCCGGTTAAAACATGCGAATGATGTAAAATACTCGTCCCAACACTTGTCAAAAAGCATCCTAACACGATATAAAATGATCTCTTCATACCTTTCACCTTACTGAACAATTTCAACATATGCTAATCTGTGATTATTATGATACAATCTATATTGCAAGTTTTGTATGCAAAAATAAATATTTTATGTTATATAAATTTACATATTGAATATATTTTGTGGAAATATCCTTCATTATGAGAGGTGTGTAAAAATGGATCCAATCGATGTTAGTTTGCTTCGTTTTTTACAAGAAAATGGTCGCGTGACTATTAGTGAACTTTCTAAACAATTATCGTTGAGCCGTCCGAGCATTACCGAACGATTGCTTCGACTCCAAGAAAGAGGAGTCATCGAAGGATTCACTGCTCGAGTATCACCAGCGGCAGTAGGAAGAGATACGCTTTTAATCATCCAAATCAGCGACCTTAAAGTACCTGTATCCGAGTTTGAAAAAATAATTGCCGAAGATTCGGATATTATTGAATGCCATCGTGTTACAGGCCACATCAGCTATTTCATTAAGGCGGCTGTACAAGGAATAGATGGTTTGCGTTTGCTTGTAGATCGACTGATCCCTTACGGCAATGTACATACTTCAGTCGTTTTAACCTCTCCTGTTACCTTTCGCTCGATCCTGCCTAAATCAGAAACGCGGGCATAGGCTTTTATACTTTGTGAATGAGGGGAAGCGGATGATGGGTAACGTGATTGGGATGTGTGCTGTCCTTTCCCGAATTTTATCGAAGATTGATGCAATAAAAACTAATCACTGGAAGAAGTGATCAGCTTTCGTTTTTGCATTTCGTAGAAATATTTGTTCGAACATGATACAACCACGGTAAGCAGCTACATAAGCAGGGTGGGCGGTTGGCCACTTCCCGATGGAGGGAGGTGGAAAAAATGACGACGTATGAAGCATTAAGCTTAGTTGCTCAATTTAGTTTAGTGCTAATAGGAACGCTAACAATGATTATCACGATAGTCGTGTATATAAAAAAGAAATAACCGTCCCCCCCCTAGGCCAAAGGTGTGACGGTTATTTCAATCGCACTTAAAGGCTGGCCGCTCTTCTTGCGGCATGTAGTTGCGCTGACCGGGTGTTTGTAACACCCGGTCTTTTTTGTTTTATGCTTTTCTTAGCACCATTATACACAAAGCAAGGTGCATATTCAACGGAATTTGTGGACATAACTACCGCTTCTTCTCTTTTTCATTCCGATAAAACTCATGAAAAATTTTCATCAATGCGCGTTTTTCGATGCGGGAGACGTAGCTTCTCGAGATGCCGAGTTCTTTGGCGATTTCGCGCTGCGTTTTTTCTTTTTGCAAATTTAGCCCGAACCGGCTGACGATGACTTCTTTTTCGCGGTCATCTAACGGTCATCTAATACGTCAATATACTTTCGCACTTGCTCAATTTCCATATTTAATTGAATCTCGTCCGCGACATCTTCTCCTTCTGATTTAAGCACGTCAATTAAACTAATTTCATTTCCATCACGGTCTTGCCCGATCGGTTCATGCAGGGATACATCCTTTTTCGTTTTTTTCAACGAACGAAGATGCATCAATAACCCCTGCGGCGTTAGAGGCGATTGCCCTACAGTCGCAAGGATGGCCACGAGTCATCAATACGTTAACGATGATATACGGCTACCAGCTAAAAGGACGTGGTTGACGAAGAAATTGTTCGAATGGCTCCTCTCTTCCTTCCGATGCTCGCCTGAGATACTGTACAAAGGCTCGGAAAAAGCGTGCAAAATCCGAGAGAATTCGCGAACATTTTGCGCGGTATTTCCGATTTTCGTCCAAAATAATTTGAAAAAGTAGTTCTGAAATAGCATGTTAATTTACATTATTCCTTTAAGGTGGAAATACTTTTGTCTCTACTAATCCGAAATCATTGCAGAACAGAAGGAAAATCTCTGCTTGTATAACAATATTTGTTGTAAGTTAATCTCAGAATAGTTATATTATTGGTTCATCATCACAACATGTACTTGACGAGTGATACGCTTTCCTGAACAAGAATGTGAAAAAATCATTAATTTGCTGATTCTTCCTCATACGCATCAATGGATTGCGTTATAAAAAATCAAGTACAACTTGTGGTGAAAAGTCGTATTATTTAATTATTGCTAATATTATAAATATTTATTATAATGTAATAAATTAGCATTTTTTAAAAAAGGAGGTTCATCACCGAAAGATGTACTTGACTTTTAAAGTAAATTATGATATCGACATTATTCAAATAAGACGAATGGTAAAAAATGAAAAAAATGATCGTTTTAATTTTACGTATCATGAACATTTTTCTTTGTCAAGTACATTTTGTGGTGAAGAGCCAAAAAGGAGGAATTAAGTGAAGATGTTGAGTAAGTTTATTGCTCTAACAGGTATTGTGTGTTTTGTGTTATTTTTCACCATTTTTTCAAGTACAACTTATGCTCATACTGTGAGTAATAATGGTAGTGAAAGTGAAGGATGGGTACACGGAACCCATGCAACCAGTAAAACTCAAAAATATTTCTATGTAGTGGGAACGGAGCAATTTTGGAGAGATCGATTTAATAATGGTGCTTCCTACACATCATCTGAAACTGGTAATCAATTAAAAATGGTGAACGACTCTGCAATAAATACGAATAATTATGTAGAAGCTCAAAATGTAAGTAATGCAACGTGGGTGGCTAGAACTGTTTACAATACTTCAGGTCAGCATAAAACAACTTGGTGGATTCAATTTAATAGCGCTTATAAAAACGAATATTCAAACTCACAATGGGATAGAATTGCACAGCATGAAATTACCCACGTATTTGGTCTTAAAGATTTGTATGAAAATTATAATGATTACCGTCTGATGTGGTGGCAAGCCGGTAATTACACTGGTTTGACAACTGCAGAGAAAAATGGACTTAAATATATTTGGGGGTACTAAAAAATTATGAAGAAAAGTATAATAGGGTGTTTTTTGTTAGTTTCAGTAATTGCGGTATATTTCTCATATTCTAGTAGCCACTCATTGAAAAAGAGTAATAGTAATGAAGTTGTTAGCGGGGAATCTTATTCTTCGACAGTTGAACCAGAAAAAGTTTATTCAGAAGCCACATTTCCCAATTATTCACTTAAGGAATTGAAAGACAAGGCATTGTTTATAGTAAAAGGAGTTCCTGTACAAGTTACAGATGAGTACATGGTCGAAGGAGACATCCCTTTTACCGAGTATGAATTTAAAGTGGATAAAGTTTATAAGGGGGATAAAGCAATACAATCCACTGCAATTAAAGTATTACAAGATGGAAATGAATTAAATGAATTCATAGATCACCCATTAATGGAATTAAATAAAGAATACCTCCTTTTCCTTAAGAAGAGCAGTGATGGACACCTAATCATGGTTGGGGGACCAAATGGTAAATTCACCTATAATTCTAAATCAAATAAGTATGAATCGTTAAATGGTATTACATTTGATGATCCATCACAATTACCGTAAAATGGTGAAAATATGAGAAAAACATTCATCTATATTCTGATATTACTAATTGGATTAATGGCTGGCTGTTCAAATAGTTCTGAAAGAGCGTATGCTGCTATCTTATTTATTGAGGGTAAGGAATATTACGGACAAAAGATCGTTAATAAAGATCAATATACAATCCAAGCTGAAATTGGTAAAGTAAAATTTAGAGTTGATAAAGAAACGTTGCCAAAACAGAATTTCTCGTCAAACTCATTAGAAGTGGGAACACCAATATATAGTGTAAAAGAGGATAAAAATATTCTTCTCGTAAAACTCTCTGACGAAAAGTATCAAATCTTTTCAGAAAAGGCGATTGAAAACTGAGTGAATATTCGGCTATAAAGCCTTGCATTTACCTTCCAGATAATTTTCAACTTGGTCAATTAGGGGAAGCGATCCGAAAAGCGGTTGAGCTATCTCAGCTTTGATCAATACAAAATGGAGGCTTGCGTGCAGCAGCCTCCATTTTTCGTTACCGCTTCTTCTCTTTTTCATTCCGATAAAACTCATGAAAAATTTTCATCAATGCGCGTTTTTCGATGCGGGAGACGTAGCTTCTGGAGATGCCGAGTTCTTTGGCGATTTCGCGCTGCGTTTTTTCTTTTTGCAAATTTAGCCCGAACCGGCTGACGATCACTTCCTTTTCCCGCTCATCGAGCACTTCAATATACTTTCGTACTTGTTCGATTTCCATATTCAAATGAATTTCATCTGCCACATCTTCTCCTTCTGATTTGAGCACATCAATTAAACTAATTTCATTTCCATCGCGATCTTGCCCAATCGGCTCATGGAGCGATACGTCCTTTTTTGTTTTCTTGAGCGAACGAAGATGCATCAATATTTCATTTTCAATACAACGAGCGGCATAGGTCGCAAGTTTCGTTCCTTTTCCTTGGGAGTAGCTTTCAATCGCTTTAATTAACCCGATTGTACCGATTGAGATTAAATCTTCCGCCTCTTCACCGGTATTTTCAAATTTTTTCACAATGTGTGCAACAAGCCGCAAATTATGCTCGATTAGTAGATTACGAGCTTCTTCATCGCCTTCTGCCATTCGCTGCAAATACATCTCTTCTTCTTGCGCACTTAACGGTTGGGGAAACGCATTGTTTTTAATATATGAAACGAAAAACATTAACTCTTTAATGACATACGCTAGCGCAGACAAAATGCCGGACATCTCTCCACCCCACCCTCATCAATTTAGGCACAAGGCCGTTAGTTATATATATGAACGAGAAAGACTGTCCGTGTTTGGACATTTTAAAAAAACAAAGGAAATAATTTACATTATTATGTGAATATTCTTGACATAACAAAATGAACATATTAGAATAGCTTTGTTATTTTATGTGCAAAAGGGGGTAGACAAATGAAAAGAATAGGATTAGCATGGCAAATTTTTATTGGCTTGCTTCTTGGGATTGCGGTAGGAGCAGCTTTTTACGGGAATCCAGAAGTTGCGACGTATTTGCAACCGGTAGGCGATATTTTCCTTCGTTTAATTAAAATGATCGTCATTCCAATTGTTATATCAAGTTTAATCGTCGGCGTCGCGAACGTTGGTGATATTAAAAAACTTGGAAAATTGGGTGGAAAAACAATTTTATATTTTGAAATTATTACTACAATAGCAATTGTTGTCGGACTGTTAGCGGCAAACGTGTTTCATCCAGGGACAGGCGTTAACATGAAGACGCTTGAAAAAACGGACATTCAAGCATATGTTGATACGACACATGAAGTACAAAGCCACTCGATGATCGATACCGTTGTCAACATCGTGCCGAAAAACATTTTTGAAGCGCTTTCGACTGGAAACATGTTGGCAATTATTTTCTTCTCGGTGATGTTTGGATTAGGTGTTGCGGCCATTGGAGAAAAAGGAAAAGTAGTGTTACAGTTTTTCCAAGGGACAGCGGACGCGATGTTTTATATGACGAATCAAATTATGAAATTTGCGCCGTTCGGTGTGTTTGCCTTAATCGGTGTCACCGTTTCCAAATTTGGCGTTCAATCGCTCATTCCACTTAGCAAACTTGTCATCGTTGTATACGCTACGATGATATTTTTCGTCGTTGTTGTGCTTGGCATCGTCGCCAAACTTGTGAAAGTGAACTTGTGGCACATGATTAAAATTTTAAAAGACGAACTTGTGTTAGCTTACAGTACGGCAAGTTCGGAAACGGTATTGCCGAAAATCATGGAGAAAATGGAAAAATTCGGCTGTCCGAAGGCGATTACGTCATTCGTCATTCCGACAGGGTATTCTTTTAACTTAGATGGCTCTACGCTGTATCAAGCGTTAGCGGCAATTTTTATCGCGCAGTTGTATGGCATTGATATGCCAATTTCGCAACAACTTTCGCTTTTATTAGTCTTAATGGTTACGTCGAAAGGGATTGCCGGTGTGCCAGGCGTTTCGTTCGTTGTGTTATTGGCGACGCTTGGAACGGTCGGTATTCCAGTCGAAGGGTTAGCGTTTATCGCAGGCATCGACCGGATTTTAGATATGGCGCGCACAGCGGTCAACGTTATCGGCAACTCGCTCGCAGCTGTTGTCATGTCAAAGTGGGAAGGGCAATATAACGAAGAAAAAGCAGCTCAATATGTCAATGAAGTGGTTAAAAGTGCATAACCGAAATCGTGGCTACCTCATGAGTGAGGTGGCCGAATTTTTTTATTTTTTTTCTTTTTACGGTATAGTATAATTTACTGTTGAATATGGTATAACAAGAGCTTGGCTTATACATAGGAGGAAATAGGATGCACGAGTTCATTCAAACAATTTTTACGTTTCTCGTTGATTTAGGGTACATCGGAATTGCGCTTGCTTTAATGATTGAAGTCATTCCGAGCGAAATTGTGTTAGCGTATGCGGGATATTTAGTGTCGCGAGGAGAAGTGTCTTTTGTCGGCGCGGTCATCGCTGGAACGATCGGTGGCACGATTGCACAACTTTTTCTTTATTGGATGGGACTTTACGGAGGTCGGCCGTTTTTAGATAAATACGGAAAATACTTGTTGATTAAGAAAAAGCATCTTGATTTGTCAGAAGAATGGTTCCAAAAATACGGACCGGGTGTCATTTTTACCGCAAGATTTATTCCCGTTGTCCGTCATGCGATTTCAATTCCGGCCGGCATTGCGAAAATGTCATGGTCTAAATTTACTTTATATACTGTAGGGGCTGTTATTCCTTGGTCGATTTTCTTTATTTTTCTTGGTGATCGGTTAGGAAGTAACTGGCAAGAAATTAACGAAATTGCTCAACCGTATTTGCGTCCGGTGGCGCTCGGGGCGCTCATCATTATGGTGCTGTACATTGTCGTTCAGCTTTATCGCCGCCAAAAAAGATAACGGGTAGGAGAGGGGAGCTATGACCAAACTGGAAGCATTGATTTTAGGGCTCATTCAAGGCGTCACGGAATTTTTGCCAATTAGCAGCACCGGCCATTTATATTTAGGACGGCATTTATTCGGCTTGGACGAAGCTGGGCTGTTCCTAGACACAATGCTTCATATCGGGACATTGCTTGCCGTGTTAGTCATTTACAAAGAAGAACTGCTTTACATCCTTCGTAAGCCACTCAGCAAACTCACCTTTTTATTGATCATTGGCACAGTGCCAGTCGTGGTCGTCGGTCTGTTATTTAAAGATTATTTTGAAGAAATTTCAAAAACTGGCGCCACAATTGGTTGGGAGTTTTTGCTTACGGGCGTATTTCTTTGGTTTTCAGACAGTATAAAAAATGGCGATAAGCGAATGGAAAATATCACGTACACGGATGCGTTCGTCATCGGTGCGTTTCAAGCGGCGGCGATTTTCCCGGCCATTTCTCGTTCAGGGCTCACGATTGTCGGCGGATTAGTCCGCAAGCTTGATCGTGAAACGGCGGCGTATTTTTCCTTCCTATTATCGATTCCAGCGATTGCGGGGGCAATTGTGTTGCAATCGTTTGATCTGCTTGAAGGGAAAGCAGAATCTATTTCCGAAAGTGCGTTATTCGTCGGAACGGTTTCCTCCGCGTTGTCTGGTTACATCGCCGTCCGCTGGATGATCCACTATTTGCAAAAGCACTCGCTAAAAATGTTTGCGGTCTATGTATGGATTCTCGGCTTGATTGTCTTGGCTTTTCAACTGACGGGAAGATTTTAAAAAACGGCCCGTAGCGGCCGTTTTTGTTGATATATGGGGATTGTTATATTATCATTAAAAATGGAAACGAAAAAGAAATGGGTTGAATGAGACACATGTTGAAAAAATGGTTTGTTTTGGCAATATTAGCATCGATTGCATTCTTTTTACTCCCATATAGTTTACCGCTCGTTTTAGCGTTTATTACTGCGTTTTTACTCGAGCCGTTTGTGCAAAAATTGCAAACTGATCGCTTGAAACGAATTCACGCCGTGACGATCGTCTTTTCGCTGTTTTTACTGGCGATAGGGGGACTTTCTTATTTTATTGTAGCTATTCTCGTCGAGCAGACGATTATGTTTTCGCAAAAGATGCCATCTCTTTTGTCAGAGATGACAGCGGTCGTGAATCATTTAATTCGAAAGTGGCAGTCATACTCTAGTTCGATTCCGCACGAAATTATTGTTTCGCTCGAAAACAGCGTCGAAACGCTCAAAAATATGCTTTTGTCGTTTGCGACGAATTTGACGCAATCGATGATTCGCTACGTGGCGATGATCCCTGAGTTTTTAATCCATTTTCTCGTCTATTTAGTCGCCCTGTTTCTTATTAGTTTAGATTGGCCACGGCTGAAAAAATCACTCGAAAAGCATTTGTCCGAACGAACAAAGCAGCGGTTAACGATTATTATGACGCAATTGAGCCGTGCGGGAATTGGTTTTATTAAGGCGCAATTTTTGTTGAGCGTCATTACGTTTCTGCTTGCATTAGGTGGATTGCTCATGTTACGAGTCGATTATCCGCTTCTTTTTTCCTTTTTAATCGTGATTGTCGACATTTTGCCGATTTTAGGAACAGGCTCGGTGCTTGTGCCGTGGGGGATTTTAAATATTGCCAACGGACACGGGGCGACAGGGATTGGTCTTATTGTTTTGTTTGTCGTCATTACGGTCATCCGTCGGACGATTGAACCGAAAATTTTCTCTTCCAACTTAGGCATTAGCCCGTTAGCGGCGCTCGTGAGCGTCTATTTAGGCTTCCGCCTGCTCGGCTTTATCGGTCTATTCGTCGGCCCTGCCCTTGTCATTGTTATTGAGGCAATGGTCAAAGCGGGGATCATTAAGTTTTCGTTTAAAATATAAAATAGCGTAGCCTTGCTATGAAAAAAGCTGACAACGTTTCCTTGTCAGCTTTTTTGATGAAATATAGAGTGGTAACAACGGTCTACGGATAGCTGGTCGCTCCTAGCCCTGTTGCGCCAAGCAACTCTCCTCCGTCGAAGTTAAAAGCTTCTCTTGTCGGAAGGACGTTTGGCTCCGAGAGCTGACCTATCGTCTCCGCTTTTCTTTATTTAGCAGTAGTCGTATTTGGCACGACTAAAATTTCCACGCGACGGTTTTTCATTCTTCCTTCTGGTGTTGCATTGGAGGCAATCGGCTTGAATTCCCCGTACCCTTTGGCACTAAACCAACGCGGATCAAGCTGCTTGTTTTCTAAAAGCAGTTTCATAAAATTTACTGCCCGCATGACGCTTAACTCCCAGTTCGATGAAAATTTTGAATTGTGAATCGGGACATTATCCGTATGACCACTAATGATAATATTGCGTGGTGGATTCATGACGAGCAGGCGGGAAATTTCGACAGCGATTTGCTTATCTTCTGGCTTTACTTCTGCGCTTCCAGAATCAAACAAAATATCATTTGCGATAGTGATTAATAATCCTTCTTCGGTTAAGGTCGTTTTTAATTCGCTCTGCAAATGCTGACTGTTAACGTACTGATTGATTTTAGCTTGAAGTTCCCGCAACCCTTCTTGTTCGACGAGGTTTTGTTGTTCGTTTTTTGTTAAGCGCTCTTTGTTCGGAACAGATGTCTGCGGGTTGTTTTGTTCGACCGGGCTTGGGAAATCAAATACACCAAGCCCGCCCGCCAACGCGCTGTTTAAGGAGCGGGCGATTTCTTGGAATTTTTTTTGGTCAATTTGGCTGCTCGCAAACAGCACGATAAATAGCGCTAAAAGCAATGTTAAAAGGTCGGCATACGGAATGAGCCACGTTTCATCAATATGTTCTTCGTGATGATGTTTCTTTTTTTTACTCATTTTTTGCCTCTCCCTGTCCTAATATTTTCTTGCGTTCGCTTTCCGGGAGATAGGAGGCTAGTTTTTGCTCAATTGCCCGAGGAGCTTGTCCTTCTAAGATCGACAACACCCCTTCAATCATGATTTCTTTCACTTTTACTTCTTCTTTCGACTTCCGCTTTAGCTTGTTGGCGAACGGATGCCATAATACGTAACCGGTGAAGATCCCCATTAACGTTGCGACGAACGCTGCACTAATTGCACGTCCAAGCTCGCCCACATTGTCCATATTACCCAACGCGGCGATTAACCCGACGACCGCCCCTAATACCCCGAGCGTTGGCGCATACGTCCCTGCTTGGGTAAAAATCGCAGCATTAGCTTGATGACGTTCTTCCATTGCAGCAATTTCTTCGGACATGACATCACGGATAAAGTCTTGCGTCTGTCCGTCGATTGCTAAGCTAAGCCCGTTACGCAAGAACGGGTCTTCGATCTCTGCCACTTTCGCTTCTAATGCTAACAATCCTTCACGACGAGCGATGTTCGCCCACTCGACAAACAGCGGGATAAGCTCTTCAACGGTTGGAATTTTTTGTTCTTTAAAGATTACGCCGAATAATTTCGGTAACCGTTTAATATCGCGGGTAGGGAAGGCGATCGTCACCGACGCGGCTGTTCCGACGATGATAATTAAAAACGCAGCAGGGTTGACCAATACGCTTGGGCTAACCCCTTTGAAATACATCCCGACCCCTACGGCAATAATTCCGAGAATAATTCCAATAATCGATGTTTTGTCCAAAAACAATCCCCCCGTTAATTCATTACAACATCCAAATATCGTTGGTGATGGGAACAATCACATTCATTGTTCAAATTTATCATATAATTAATACGAAAGATTGAAAAGGGAAAATGGTATGAATCGCAAAATTTCTATAAGTAGAAAAGGCCGCCCACTCACTGGACAGCCTCGGTCGTTACACCTTTTTCAATTTAAATGTCCCAACCATTAAAAACGATAACGTCATTATTAAGAAAGGGAAAAACTGCGGCGGAAAATAATGAACTCCTAAATAGCTTAACGTCAGCAACACGCCTGCAGCGGTAATCGGTAATCCAGAAAAATAGCCGTTATTTTCTGTAATGTTAAAGCGTGCGAGGCGGAACGCGCCGCAACCGATGTATAAAATCGTGAAAAACGCACCCGGCACGCCAAAATCTTGCAATAAACTTTGATAAAGCAATAGTGCAGGTGCTACTCCAAATGATATAATATCACTCATTGAGTCTAATTGTTTGCCGAGTTCTGATTCAATGCCGAGCTTCCGCGCTACCGTTCCATCGAACCGGTCAGCGAGCGCAGCGAGAAAAATAAACAACAAGCTGGCGTTCAACTGCCCCTTCATGGTGAATAAGACGGAAAAGCCGCCTAGCGTCAAATTGGTGAGGGTCAATATGTTCGCGGTGTTCGCTTTCAGCTTTTTTAACGTATGATCAATATAATCGGATAAAAACATGTTTTCACGCTCCTTTTCACTATCGGACGAAACAACAAGATATACTTCCATTATACTCATTTTATTTATAATATGGGAAGTAGTAAAAGTTCATTCTAGAATAAATTGGAGGGAATATCGTTTGTTAAAATGGTTGTACCGGCTCATGATTGAGTTAACTAATCATGCGCTTTCATCGAAATTGCTTGCACTTTTTACACAATCGCGCCTAAGCGCCTGGCTCATTCCATCTTATGCAAAAGTGTATCAAATTAACCAGGAAGAAATGGAAAAAGATTTACGTCACTATCAAACGTTGCAACAGCTGTTTATTCGCAGGCTAAAAGCTGGCGCAAGACCGATTGATGAAACGCCTAATAGCATCGTCAGTCCTGTTGATGCGGTGATTGAAGACATCGGCATCATTAGCGAGCAAAAAGAAATCGTAGTGAAAGGAAAAACGTACTCGATTTCCGAAATGCTTGGAAGCGAAGCGGTTGCGGAAAAATATTTAAACGGTGTATTTATCATTTTATATTTAAGTCCAAGCCATTATCATCGCATTCATAGCCCAATCTCTGGGGTCGTCACAAAGCAATGGTCGCTCGGAAAACGTTCGTACCCAGTCAACCGGCTTGGATTGAAATACGGAAAAAAACCGCTAGCGAAAAATTACCGAATGATTACCGAGATCAATGCTGGAGGGAAGCATCTTGCGGTCGTCAAAGTGGGCGCGATGTTTGTCAACAGCATTGAATGGACGCATCCAAACGAATATTTAGTTAAAGGACAAGAAATGGCTTACTTTTCCTTTGGATCAACGGTTGTACTTCTATTTGAGAAAGACAGTGTGGAACTCGACGAACGAATCACCACCCCTATGGGCGTGAAAGTCGGTGAACGGATCGGGTATTGGAAATAAAAAGAGGAGGGGGTGTCATTTGAGCGAGCGGCAAAACGCGAATACAAAAGCATGAAGCGTCCTAGAAAACGGCAAACAAAAAGGAGCTTTATAGCTCCATTATGAAGAAAGTTTAATTTTATGTCCTAACGAGCGCCGGTGAATTTCTCTTTCGATTAACTCAATAAACTCAGGGTTCAGCTTTAACTCGACTGCCTTAAAATAAGATTCGATGAGCAAATCGTCCGATAAATGTTTCATGGCAAGAACCCTCCTTTAATAGTGGAATAAAAACGATAGTTGATATATATAATGGTAAGTTACTTTTACTTTACCATGACTGTTAGAAGAGAACAATCGTTCCGTTATCCACAATAAAAAGTGGATAACGTGTGGAAATGTTGTTTATAAACAGTAAAAAACAAGATAGAAAGCTTGTGGGTGATGTGGGTATAGTTATCCACAATTTATAAAAATGAGGAATTTTGTCGAAAAATTTTTCTATTTTGTATAAATGTGTCAAACTTTGTTTTGAAACGTTGTCGAAAATTAGGTATGATGGGAAAAGGCCAAACATGGAAATGAAAGGTGGAAATATGGGTGCTTCACTATTTTTTGCCGAACCAATATGCGAAAAGTGTATTAGACATCACGCCTAACGAACTGAAAGAAAAAGGGATTAAAGGGATTATTACCGATTTGGATAATACGCTTGTCGAATGGGATCGTCCTTCGGCAACGCCACAACTCGTCGAGTGGTTTGAAGAGATGAAAAAGAGCGGCATCCAAGTCGTCATTGTATCGAACAATAATAAACATCGGGTTCAGTCGTTTGCCGCTCCGCTCGATATTCCATTTATTTTTGAAGCGAGAAAGCCGTTGGAGCGAGCGTTTAGCGAAGCGTTGAAAAAGATGAACTTAAAAAAAGAAGAAGTCGTTGTCATCGGTGACCAGCTGTTAACAGACATATTAGGCGGTAACCGACTCGGACTGCACACGATTTTAGTCGTTCCGGTTGCGCAGACGGACGGATTTTGGACGCGATTCAATCGAAAAATTGAACGGCGGCTTTTACATATGATGAAACGAAAAGGGATGATTTATTGGGAGGAATGATGATATGATTCGCTGTATCGGGTGCGGAGTGCACATTCAGACAGAGAACGAAACAAAAATCGGCTATGCGCCTCCTTCGGCATTGGAGAAAGAAGAAATTATTTGTCAACGCTGTTTTCGGTTAAAGCACTATAATGAAATTCAAGACGTATCATTGACGGACGATGATTTTTTAAAAATTTTACATGAAATCGGTCAATCAGAAGCGCTCGTCGTTAAAATTGTTGATATTTTTGATTTTAACGGGAGCTGGCTGCCGGGATTACACCGTTTTGTCGGCAACAACCCGATTTTGCTTGTCGGCAACAAAGTCGATTTGCTTCCGAAATCGGTCAAATACCCAAAATTGATTCAGTGGATGAAACAATCGGCGAAAGAACTAGGGCTTAAGCCGGTCGATGTTTGTTTAATTAGCGCGGTAAAAGGAATCGGGATGCAGCGTGTAATGGAGGCGATTGAGCAGCATCGCGCAGGAAAAAACGTATATGTCGTTGGCTGTACAAACGTTGGCAAATCGACGTTTATTAACCGCATCATTCGCGAAGTAACGGGAGAAGGAAATGTCATTACGACATCGTATTTTCCTGGGACGACGCTTGATATGATTGAAATCCCGCTTGATGATGGGATGGCTATTTACGATACGCCAGGGATTATCAACCATCATCAAATGGCGCACTTTGTCGATAAAAAAGATTTAAAAACGATCACGCCGAAGCGAGAAATTCATCCGAAAGTATATCAACTAAACGAGCAACAAACGTTATTTTTTGGTGGGTTGGCGCGGCTTGATTATGTAAAAGGAGGCCGTCGTTCCTTTGTTTGTTATTTTGCGAATGATTTGTTGATCCACCGCACGAAGCTTGATCATGCGGATGAGCTTTACGAAAAGCAGCGTGGCGAATTGTTGCAGCCGCCGCGGAAAAGTTATGCCGACACGTTTCCGCCGCTTGTGGCCCATTCGTTTACGATTAAAGAAGCGAAAACGGATATCGTTTTTTCCGGCCTCGGCTGGGTGACGTGCAATGAACCGGGAGCCCAAATCGTCGCCTATGTGCCAAAAGGCGTGAATGTGTTGACGCGAAAATCGCTTATTTAACGGTGGAGGGAGAGAGGAGCAGTGAAACAGCTTTACGGGGTGATTGGTTGTCCGATTCACCACTCGCTATCGCCGCTTATGCATAACGATGCGTTTCAGCAGCTTGGAATCGATGCGCATTATCATGCGTTCCATGTCGAAAAAGAAAAGTTGCCAGCGGCGATCCAAGGAATAAAAGCGCTTGGCATCGCAGGCGTAAACGTCACGATTCCACATAAAACGGCGGTCATTCCGTTTTTGGACGAGATCGATGAGATGGCAAGGCGAATTGGTGCGGTCAATACGATTGTCAATGAAAATGGTCGCTTAATCGGCTATAATACAGATGGTCCGGGATTTGTGCGGGCGCTTGTGGAAGAAACGAAAACCGATATTCAAGGGAAGCGCATTTTATTGATTGGGGCAGGCGGAGCGGCAAGAGGAATTTATTTTGCGCTAGCCAATGCAGAGGCAGAACAGATTGATATTTGCAACCGCACGAAAAGCAATGCCGAACAGCTCATCGAAGCAAGCGACGTTTCGGTGGCCTCGCATGCCTATTCGCTCGAAGAAGCAGAAGCGCGGCTTTCGCAGTATGAGATCATCATTAATACCACCTCAGTCGGCCTTTATCCGGACGTGGAAGCGATGCCGCTTTCGTTAATGAATATGAACGAAAACACTGTCGTAAGCGACATCATCTATAATCCGTTAGAAACGAAATGGCTGAAGGAAGCGCGGCAGAAAGGTGCAATGGTGCAAAATGGCGTCGGCATGTTTGTTTATCAAGGAGCGCTTGCGTTTGAAAAATGGACGGGAATTTTTCCGGACGTCGAACGGATGAAACAAGTGGTCATTCAACAGTTAGGAGGAGCAACATGTTAACAGGTAAACAAAAACGTTTTTTACGGGCAGCGGCCCATCATTTAAAGCCGATTTTCCAAGTCGGAAAAGGTGGAGTCAATGAAAATATGGTGAAGCAAATTGTCGATGCGCTTGAGGCGCGCGAGCTAATTAAAGTGAGCGTGCTGCAAAACTGCGAAGACGATCGGGAAACCGTTGCGGAGCAACTTACAGCTGGCGCAGGTGCAGAGCTTGTTCAAACGATTGGCAACACGATCGTGCTGTATAAAGAGTCGAAAGAGAATAAACAAATTATTTTACCACGCTAAAAGACCCCGGCTCACAAGGAGAAGGGACG
>NZ_JAPSMC010000006.1 GCF_026847645.1 Anoxybacillus sp. J5B_2022 | reverse complement strand
TGGTCGCACTTTCATTCTACAGGAGATCCGCAGGCAAGGGCTATTTTTTTGCTTACTCGATTTTATCTAGCACTACGGGTATCTAAATAGTATCCATTCAGCCCAATACTAGTGAGATTTTCAGAATCCAGCACCAATAGGGCATTTCCCGTATCGAAAATGCCCTAGGAGGAATGGAGAATCGTTTGGAGGAACTCCTCACTTAGCTCGTTGAAGAAGCCAAAACGATTTTTCCGAACGTTTCACTTGCTTTCGATTTTTCATCGTTTCCGATTGAAAGAGGCGAAAAACAAGCTGACCGATAATGTCGGTCAGCTTTAAGAAAAATAGCTTCTAATCGTTTCCATTACTCGTTTTAGATCATGTTCATGAATGTTTCCAGTCTTGAAAAGAAGCTCTCGGTAATGAATGGTGTTGATTTTTGAACACCTAACAACGGACGGTTTGTCTAATCCCGCTTCTTTCCAATATTCTAAGACGACATCATATTTGTTTCGTGGCTGTTGACTTGTAATATTTGCAATTACTCTGTCCAATTCTACGACAACATCATGGTGAGATACGATGAGCACAGGTCTTCGTTTTCCTTTTATTTCTGCAAACCATACTTCGCCTCGTCTTCCCAGATTACTCATCGTCTTCTCCCCATATTTCTTTTTCTAGTTCTTTTTCAATGACATCTTTTGGAGGTCTGTTGTCAAAGTATTTGTCGAAAAGCCATGATAGCAATTTAATTCGCTCCGCATTGTCCATTTCGTCTAAAGCTTTCATGAACTCTTCCGCCCTCACATGTATCACCCTTATTTTTAATCATCTCATTATAAATTTTCGCAAAGTTAAAGCAGGTGGTCAATCCTCTAAACGTGCGCTTTATTTACCATCCCCGCACGTATGGCTTTGGTGCCTCAAGCGGGATGCCGAGCTCACTTGCGGCTGTTTTTGGCCAATACGGGTTGCGAAGGAGTTCTCGCCCGATGAAAATCAAATCGGCGCGGCCGTTGCGCAAAATTTCTTCCGCTTGCCGTCCGGATGTAATCAATCCGACAGCGCCTGTAGCGATGTCCGCGCCGTGGCGGATCGCTTCGGCAAACGGCACTTGATAGCCTGGATACGCATCAATTGCCGCTGGAACGACTGCACCGGAGCTTACATCGACTAAATCGACTCCTTGTGCTTTCATGCGCTTTGCGTATTCGACGTAGTCTTTCACGGTTAAACCGTCTGGATGATAATCATGTGCAGAAACACGGACAAACAGCGGTCCATCCCATACTTCTTTGACTGCCTCAATCACTTCGCTTAAAAAGCGGTAGCGATTTTCAAATGTACCGCCGTATTCGTCGTTCCGTTTGTTCGTTAATGGCGATAAAAATTCGTTAATGAGATAGCCGTGTGCCGCATGAATTTCCACGACGTCAAAGCCGGCCTTTTTGGCACGAAGCGCGCCGTTTTGAAACGCTTGAATCGTTTCTTCAATCTCCGCTTTTGTCATTTCTTTCGGTGTGCGCATGTTTTCATCAAACGGAAGCGGCGAGGGAGCGATGATCTCTCCGTCGACCGTCGCTTTTCGTCCCGCATGAGCGATCTGGATGCCGATTTTGGCCCCTTGTTCTTTGACAAGCGTTGTGAGCGTGCGCAATCCTTCGATATGCTCATCGCTCCATATGCCTAGATCGCGGGCGGAAATTCTTCCTTGCGGCGTCACGGCCGTCGCTTCGACGATAATGAGCCCGACTTGCCCGACCGCGCGCGTCGGATAATGAATTTTATGCCAGTTACGTACTGTTCCGTCTTCTGTGTCGCATGCATACATGCACATCGGTGACATGACAATTCGATTTTTCAGTGTCACGTCGCGAATCGTATATGGTGAAAAAAGCATGTCAATCCCCTCCAAGTAGTTGTGTTCAATTTGAATGATAACACGTGTGCTTGGAAAAGAAAAACAACTTGCACTATTTGACGGACGAAAGCAGCGCTTGCCCAAGTTCTTCAGAGCGCTCGGTCGCCCGTTTAATGCAAGCAATGACCGCTTCTTGATAACGGTAGCGTTCAAGCACACCAATGCCTGCTTCGGTCGTGCCGCCCGGACTTGTCACTTCTTTGCGTAAAACGGAAGGATGTTTGTTCGTCGCTTTTAACATATGAGCCGCGCCGATGATCGTTTGCAAAATCAACTCTTTTGCCACAGCGCGATCGAGCCCGATTTCATCCGCCGCTTTTTCCATTGCTTCCACTAAATAATAGACGTACGCTGGTCCGCTGCCAGACAACCCTGTCACCGCATGCAAATCTTGTTCTTTAACGACAGTAACAATGCCGACTGTTTCAAATAACGTTTTGGCGATCGCTAAATGTACCTCTGTCGCAAAGCGGCCACAAGAAAGGGCGGTCGCTGATTGCCGAATGGCCGCCGATGTATTTGGCATCGCGCGAATGACCGCGATTTGTTTTCCAATAAGCGATGTAATCGTTTCCGTCGTCACCCCAGCAAGCAGCGAAATGATGAGCTGTTGTTCGCCAAACGCGTGTGCAATCGGAGTGAGGCTTTCCGCTGCATCTTTCGGTTTCATTGCTAAAATAACAATATCTGCCTCTTTGACCGCTTTTTCTTTATTTGTTTCTGCACGCACACCGTATGTTTGTTGCAAATAATGAAGACGTTCCACACTTGAACGATTCGTAACAATCATTTGGTTTGGCTCGTATAACGTTTTTGCCATCCCAGAAATAAGCGCTTCTGCCATCGAACCTGCACCGAGAAACGTAATCGTTGTTTCTTTGCTCATCTTCTCTCCTCCTCATCTCAAATAAAAAAGACCTTTCGCCCTTCAAAAAGGACGGAAAGGTCTTTATTTCCGCGGTACCACCTTTGTTGGCACATGTGTGCCCACCTCGTAGCCGGTATCGTCGGCTATACGGTTAGGTTTGCCTAACAGCTCTTGGGTAGGTTCAATGGGAAAGAGGGCAATGAAACCTTTCAGCCGCTGGGTTTCACTCTCTTGTGCCGTTCCCCATTTACTAGTCCCAATCATCGCCTGCCTATTTTGTTTGCAATTATGCACCGAAACCAAGCCTATTGTCAATAGAAAAATCAATCAATTTTTTGAATTTTTTTACGGGTGGTGAGAAAAAAATGACAAACGAAGAAAAACGGTGTAAACTGTTAAATAACATGACTATTCTTAAATTATTATAATATAATGATAAAGGGGAATGTTGATGGACAAAGAGGTGTACCGCATTGTCGTTCCGACACCGTTTCCCGTCGGAGACGTCAATATGTATATTGTGAAAGGCGATCGATTAACATTGATCGATGCCGGAGTCAAGACGGAAGAAGCGTGGCAGGCGTTTCAGCGTCAATTGCATGAAATAGGCTATGAACCTAGCGACATCGAGCAAGTCGTATTGACGCATCATCATCCAGACCATGTCGGCTTGCTTGATTATTTGCCGGACTCGATTCCGGTCATCGCCCATCCGAAAGCGCAGCCGTGGATTCGAAAAGATCCGGAGTTTTTGGCGTGGCATCAGCACTATTTTGAACAATTTTTAATCGAATGTGGGATGGATGCCGCGCTCTTGCCACAGCTGCCGAAATTTCGCCGTTCGCTCCGTTATTCGTGCGAGCGCTCGCTCACCACAGCGGTTTCCGAAGGCGACCGAATTGGCGGCTTGGAAGATTGGACGGTCATTGAAACGCCAGGACATGCCCAAAGCCATATCGTCTTGTATCGGGAAAAAGACGGACTGATGATTGGCGGCGATCATTTATTAGCAAAAGTTTCGTCCAATCCGCTGCTTGAACCACCGGAAATCGGAAAAACGGAACGTCCAAAACCACTTTTGCAATATAACGATTCGTTAAAAAAATTGCTTCGTTATGAGATTGCTAAAATCAAGACAGGACATGGGGAAGATGTCACGGGTGTGCCGGAGCTAGTCGAGAAGCGGCTTGCGAAACAACATGAGCGCGCCGAACAAGTATTAGAGATGTTAGTACATGAACCATTGACTGTATTCGATGTATGCAGACAACTCTTTCCAACCGTGTATGAGCGGGAATTTTTGCTGACGATGTCAGAAACGATCGGACAGCTCGATTATTTAGAACATATCGGAGCGGTAGTGAAGCGAAAAGAAAACGACGCTTATCTTTTTTATGAGGTGGTGGGATCGCGGTGAAACTCGCAGGGAAGCGCGTCGTTATTACCGGCGCATCCGGTGGGCTTGGCGAGCGGATCGCCTATGAAGTGGCGAAGCGAGGCGGCATTCCGGTATTGCTTGCGCGCAATGAAGAAAAGTTAGCGCGGATTTCGGAAAAAATAAAAGCGACATACGGCGTTCCATGTCGCTATGAACGGTTGGACGTCAGCGACCTTGCCGCGGTCGAAGCGGTGTTTCAACAGCTCGTGCAAGAGATAGAAATCGATGTGCTTGTCAACAACGCGGGGTTTGGTGTGTTTCGCTACGTCGAAGACATTGATTTACAAGAAACGGAAGCGATGTTTGCGGTGAACGTCTGTGGGCTCATCGCCTGCACGAAAATAGTGTATCAGCAGATGATGAAGCGGCGCAAAGGGCATATTATCAACGTCGCTTCCCAAGCAGGAAAAATTGCGACGCCGAAATCGAGCGTCTATGCGGCGACAAAGCATGCAGTGCTTGGGTTTACGAACAGCTTGCGCATGGAAGCGGCGCAATATGGGATATTTGTGACCGCTGTTAACCCAGGACCGATTGAAACAAACTTTTTTTCGGTTGCCGATGCAACGGGCGATTACGTAAAAAACGTCAAGCGTTGGATGCTTCAAGCCGATGACGTGGCTCGCCGCGTCGTCGATGCGATGATGACCCCGACAAGGGAAGTGAACATGCCGCGTTGGATGAACGCGGGAAGTAAACTATATCAGCTATTTCCATCGTTCATTGAAGCGATTGGAAAAAATGCGTTTTTTAAAAAATAACCCTCCTGTACGTGGAGGGTTATTTTGTCATGTACTCATACACAACATCGTGAACGATTTCGTATACATCCATCTCTGGGTGTGTCTTGTTTTCTGACACGATGTGTTCATATAAATCCGCCCACTCCGAATCGGTGAGCGGAAACGCTTCTGCGTCGCGCCCGTATTGGCGCAGGCAGTTTTGTACGAGCTTTTTTAGCCATTTTTCATCCAATCGCTTCACTCCCTACGATTGGGATGGAGTAGCACGGACAACGGATTGGAACGTTCCTTTATGCGTTCCATCGCAAAACGGCATTTTCTGTGACATGCCGCAACGACAGAGCGAAAACGTTTCCTTCGTTTCGAATTTGTTGCCTTCCGCGTCGATTAATTCCACTTCTCCTGTTACGCGAAATGAGCCGTTGTCATTTACTTTAATTTGTACTTTAGCCATGTAGGGTTCCTCCTTTATTTGTGCTCTCATTTTTGGTAGTATAGTTAGCGTATGTAAAAATTTAATGACAAAAAGGGCGGTCATTATGAATATTACATTTACGGATCGAGCAATGCAACAACTCGAACAGATTTTGTCGAATACAAAAAAGCGATTAAAATTAAAATATGATACGGACGGCTGCGGTTGTGCCGTCAGTGGCGTGCCGACATTATGGCTCGTCGATCAAGCAGAGGAAGATGATATAGCGATTGAAACGAATTATGTTCCGGTACTTTTGGAAAAATCACGGCTTGTTTTTTACGATGATAACATGGTGATTGACGCGGTGGAAGGAGCAGGGTGTTTTCTGTTGAAAAGCCCGAATCAAATCTTAAATCCGCGCATGTCGATAGTGAAAGGGAGTGAACAGCATGAATGACAAACTAAAACAAATCGCCAATATTGCGAAACAAAAAACGTGGGTATCGTTTATGCATGAAAACGATCCGTATAGTTTGCTGCATTGGTCGATTGCGGGCATTTATCAAGAAAAGAAAGATGTTTGGTTATTGCAAGACGAAATGACGTTTGCTACGACGGAATTTGCCACGCTCGATGAGGCGATTCAGTGGATAAAAGAGCATCTGCCGAACGTTACCGAGATTTTATAAGGAGGCAATCGCCTCCTTATCACTGCGGGGAATTTTGCCGTTTGGTCGGATGGATCGCCTTTTCTAATTCTTCTTTAGCGATCGTCGGTTTGACCGTATCTGCGGACGGCTTCCCTTTTTGCGCTCGGTTGGCCATGAACGATTCTCCTTTCGTTGAAATCATAGACCTTCTTATCTTGAAAAAAGAATGCTGTTTTTATTCAGGGGGAATGATGATGAAACATCAATCAGAAGAAAAAATTACGCTAAAAGACTACCTTGGCACTGATTTGTACGCAAAGTTGCGCGCGAAAAAAAGTGCGTTGGAAGCGGAAGAAAAAAGAAAAAAAGCAGAAGAAGAAGCGCGCAAACGAGAAGAACAGCGGCAGCGCGAAAAAAATAAAACGTTTGAAGAACTGCTAAATGAGAGCAATTTAGATTGGAGAAAATTTAAGGAATAAGCCCTGAATGCTCAGGGCTTTTTTATCGGTGCATTTCATAAATAGACGCTTTCGTCTGTTGTTTTAGCCATTCGTATTCTTCTTTCGTCAATGCCGGCATCGAAGCGGCAGCAATATTGTCCGTCAGCTGCTCGAGGCTGCTCGCACCGGGAATGACAGCAGCGACGACCGGATCGTATAAACAAAATTGCAAAGCGGTCGCGGTAAACGAGCGGTGAGCCGTTGTGTTTGCTTTTAACGCCGGCAAGAGGCTTTGCAACTCTTCATAGGTGTAATCAAGGTAGCCGTTCGTTTTCACTGCCTCGCTTGCCGCTTCAAGCGGGCGGTCGGTGAGCAACCCTTTCGCCACTGGTCCGCGGGCGATGACGCTAATATCGTGCGCTTTTAATAGTGGAAAAAGCTCTTCCGGACGGCGGTCGAGCAAGCTATATTGCATCATGACACTAACGATGTTCGAACGTTTTACATATTCGCGAATGACATTTGGGCGAATCGACGAAATGCCGTAGTAGCGAATAACCCCTTCTTGTTTTAGCTCTTCAAACGCTTCAATCGTTTCATCGATTGGATCGTCGATTGTGCCGCCGTGCAGCTGGTATAAATCGATATAGTCGGTTTGCAAGCGGCGCAAGCTTTCTTTTACGGCTCGTTTTATATATGCTTTCGACGGATCCCAAAACCAGCCGTCCTTTCCCTCCTCCCAACGGTTTCCGACTTTCGTTGCTAGCACAACTTGATCTCGTTTTCCTTTGATTGCTTTGCCGACAAACTGCTCGTTTAAGCCGCGATCGTACAGATCGGCCGTATCTAAATAATTGATGCCGCGCTCAAGCGCTTCATGAATGATGCGAATCGCCTTCTTTTCCTCCGTGCCGAGCGACATGCAGCCAAGCCCGACTTCGCTCACATATAAATTCGATGTGCCGATGCGCCGTTTGTTCATCATTTCTCCTCCAATCACTAATTTTCTCCATTTTATACGAAAATGTAGTACAATGGAAACGAAAATGATTAAACGAAACGGGAGCGAAACCAAATGGATCATTTAATCGAAAAAACGATTCGCCAAGAGAAAATCTTTAGCGGCAAAGTCATTCAAGTATATGTCGAGGACGTGCAATTGCCAAACGGAAGCACAAGCAAACGAGAAATCGTCAAACATCCAGGAGCGGTGGCGATTCTCCCGCTGACAAACGAAGGGAAATTAGTGCTTGTGCGGCAATACCGTAAAGCGTTAGAGCGTGTATTAGTCGAAATTCCAGCGGGAAAATTAGAAAAAGGAGAAGAACCGCTCGTGACGGCTCGACGTGAACTAGAAGAAGAAACGGGCTATTCGGCCGAATCGATGCGCCACCTTATCTCTTTTTACACGTCCCCAGGGTTTGCGGATGAACTCATTCATCTATATGTCGCCGAAGGGCTTGTGAAACTAGAAGAAGCGGCAGGGCTGGATGCCGATGAATTTGTTGATTTATTGGAAGTGACGTTAGAGGAGGCGGTAGCTATGCTTGAAGCGAAAGAAATTTACGATGCGAAAACTGCCTATGCTTTACAATATTTGCAGCTTGCGCGGGCATTAAAAAAATGAACGACTATTACATATTCATAAAGTAACCGCTGAACAACTTATCGATGTCGTCGGGGAAAAATTAGCGGAAACGATTGTGCTTGCTAGAAGCGGTCAGCTTGTCATGGCGGCAGGCGGTGGCGGCCAATACGGGAAAATCGCTCTTACATAGGGCGATTTTTTCTTTTCTTCCAACTAGTCATAGACGTGCGCTTTTTTCATACAATCTAGTAAGAGCGAAAGTAGGAGGAAGAGAGAATGAGAAAACAGCTGCTAAAATCGGCCATTGCGATGCATGTGCGGGAACACGCGTCCGTTTATTTGTTTACGATCGTCTTATTTCTGATGGGAGTCATTTTTGGCGCCATTGTGGTCAATAGTTTAAATTTAAGCCAAAAGCAGGACTTATATTATTATTTAACGCAATTTTTTGGACAAGTAGCGAAAGGAGAGTTCGCTAGCGCCTATGACATGTTTCAACAAAGCTACTTTCACAATTTGCAATATATCGGGTTTATGTGGGTGCTCGGCATTTCGATTATCGGCTTGCCGCTGATTTTAGTGCTTTTATTTTTAAAAGGGGTCGTCGTCGGATTTACGGTCGGGTTTCTTGTCAACCAAATGGGTTGGCAAGGATTTTTATTATCATTCGTTTCGGTCATGCCGCAAAATTTTATTGTTATTCCGGCTTTTATTGTGATGGGGACGGTATCCGTTTCTTTTTCACTCAAAATGGTGCGCAATCAATTTATGAAACGAATGCATGAACCGATTTTTCCGATGATTATGCGCTATGCGTTTGTCATGGTGGCCATTAGCGCCTTATTGCTTATTTCCGCTTCGTTGGAAGCATACGTATCGCCGATGATTATGAAACAAGTAGTTCAGTTAATTAATCAATAATAAATATTATTTAATAACGGTTTTATTTATTTGATGATAATAATTTTACTTTGATACTTCCTTCGTTCTTTTGTATAATGATAGATGAACGACGAGGGAGGGAAATAAAATGGAAGATCGGATCGAACGAATAAAAAAACTTTTGCATACCGCCGGATACAAATTGACACCACAGCGCGAGGCTACTGTGCGGGTTCTGTTAGAACATGAAGAAGACCATTTAAGTGCGGAAGATGTCTACCTCCTCGTTAAAGAAAAATCTCCAGAAATCGGATTAGCGACGGTTTATCGGACGTTAGAACTATTAACAGAACTGAAAATCGTCGATAAGATCAACTTTGGCGATGGTGTATCACGGTATGATCTTCGTCAAGAAGGGGCGACCCATTTTCACCATCATTTAGTATGTATCGAATGTGGATCGGTAGCGGAGATTCAAGAAGACTTGCTAGAGGAAGTAGAAGCAGTTGTCGAACGGGATTGGAAGTTTAAAATTAAAGACCACCGACTAACATTTCACGGCATTTGTTACCGTTGCCAACAAAAAGATCAACAAGAAGAATAAAAAACCTTTTCCGGCGGGAAAGGTTTTTTCATGTATAAAAAGAAAAAACGATGGCATATCCTCAATAATAAGTGTCATTTAGGGAGGGTGTGCCGTGAAAACGATGTGGCAGATGGTGAAAACGTTTGTTTTATTTACGGGATGCACGATTTTATTTTATTATAGTCTTATATGGTTTCATCGGGAGTACGAAAACTATCATCGCTATGATGAACCGCAAGGATCGGCAGTGAAAGTATCGACAACAGAAGCTATATCAACGAATTGGTTAGAAAGATTTATACTTTTTTATCGCGATGGGGAGTAGAGAACATTGGAATATGAAATGAAAGATTTTCTCCATTACTTAACGGTTGAGCGGAATTTGGCGAAAAATACAATCATTTCCTATGAACGTGATTTGCGTAAATATGCCCATTATTTAGAGCATGTCGAGCAAGTTCGGTCGTGGAACGAGGTGTCACGTCTTCATATTCTTCAATTTTTAAAGTTTTTAAAAGAGAACGGAAACTCGGCGAAAACAGTGGCGCGTCACATCGCGTCTATTCGGTCGTTTCATCAATTTCTTTTGCGCGAAAAAGTGACGGAACAAGATCCGACGGTTCATATCGAAACCCCGCAACTCGAGCGCAGTTTACCGAAAGTGTTATCAACGGCGGAAGTCGAAGCGCTTTTAGAAACACCTAAACTGAACACGCCGTTTGGCATTCGCGACAAAGCGATGCTCGAATTGTTGTATGCGACCGGCATGCGCGTCAGTGAAATGGTGAATTTAAATCTTTCCGATATCCATTTGACGATGGGCTTTGTTCGCTGTTACGGAAAAGGAAAGAAAGAGCGGATCATACCGATCGGCCGCATCGCGCTTTCCGCGCTCAAAATGTACATCGAAGAAGCTAGACCGAAACTTATCCATCCGAAAAAACGGGCGACGGACGCGCTATTTTTGAACCATCACGGCGAACGATTAACGCGGCAAGGGTTTTGGAAAATTTTAAAGAAGCTTGCGAAAGAAGCGAACATCGAAAAAGAACTAACCCCACATACGTTTCGCCATTCGTTCGCCACCCATTTACTTGAAAACGGCGCCGACTTGCGTGCTGTGCAAGAGTTGTTAGGACATGCCGATATTTCGACGACACAAATTTATACACACGTCACGAAAACGCGCTTAAAAGACGTGTACCAACAATACCACCCGCGGGCGTAAAAGCGGGTGGTTTTTTATGCAAAATAACGGTAATAAATACTTACAGATGTTTCTGTGCTAAATTGTTCACATTTATTTTTATTGCGCATCATTATGAAAACGTTTTATAATGTAGTTGTCAGACTTCTGACCAATGAACAATTGGTGTGTTCGAAAAAAAATAAGGAAATGATAAAAAGAAACGCTATTTTGCGAAAATAGGAGGAATGTACGTGGCTCATACATATAAGCGTGTATTTTTAATCGTGATGGACTCTGTTGGCATTGGCGAAGCGCCGGATGCGGAAAAATATAACGACAAAGGCGCCGATACGCTCGGGCATATCGCTGAACATCGCGGCGGCTTGAACATGCCCAACATGGCGAAGCTTGGGTTAAGCAACATTCGCGAAATTAAAGGAATTCCAAAAGCGGAAAAACCGCTTGCGTACTATACAAAAATGCAAGAAGCATCCGCTGGGAAAGATACGATGACTGGTCACTGGGAGTTAATGGGGCTGCGCATCGATACGCCGTTTCAAGTGTTCCCTAACGGATTTCCACAAGAGCTGATCGCTGAGCTTGAAAAGCAGACGGGACGAAAAGTAATCGGAAACAAGCCAGCAAGCGGAACGGCAATTATCGAAGAACTCGGCGAAGAGCATATGGAAACAGGAGCGCTTATCGTTTACACATCCGCAGATTCCGTTTTGCAAATTGCCGCGCACGAAGAAATCATTCCGCTTGACGAATTATACAACATTTGCAAAATCGCTCGCGAATTGACGCTTGATGAAAAATATATGGTTGGTCGCGTCATTGCACGCCCATTCATTGGAACGCCAGGCAATTTCCAACGCACCGCGAACCGTCATGACTATGCGTTAAAACCGTTCGGGCGTACAGTGATGAACGAATTGCAAGATGCGGGCTATGACGTCATTGCGATCGGCAAAATTGCTGACATTTACGATAATGAAGGCGTGACGAAATCGCTTCGCACGAAATCGAACATGGACGGAATGGATAAGCTTGTTGATACGTTACACATGGATTTTACAGGGTTAAGTTTTGTCAACCTCGTCGATTTTGACGCCTTATACGGCCACCGTCGCGACCCGAAAGGATATGGTGATGCGCTCGAACAATTTGACGCGCGCCTTTCGGACGTATTGCCGCTTCTAAAAGAAGACGATTTATTAATCATTACGGCTGACCATGGCAACGACCCAGTCCATCACGGCACCGATCATACGCGCGAATACGTGCCGCTTCTTGTCTACAGCCCAAGCATGAATGGCGGAAAAGAATTGACGCTTCGCCAAACGTTTGCCGATGTCGGTGCGACGATTGCGGAAAACTTTAACGTCAACATGCCAACATACGGAACAAGCTTTTTAGCGGAATTAAAGTAGGAGGGACGTTCATGAATCGAGCAGCAATTGAACAAGCAGTACAATTTTTAAACGAAAAATTCCCGACACCGCCACAAATCGGGCTCATTCTCGGATCCGGCCTCGGGGTATTAGCCGATGAAATTGACCAGGCGGTGAAAATTCCGTATCGTGATATTCCACAATTTCCGGTTTCCACAGTGGAAGGTCATGCGGGACAATTAGTGTACGGGCAACTAGAAGGGGCAACCGTGCTCGCGATGCAAGGCCGCTTCCATTATTATGAAGGGTATAGTTTAGACAAAGTGACGTTCCCGATTCGCGTGATGAAGGCGCTTGGCGTGGAGAAATTAATCGTCACGAACGCAGCTGGCGGAGTGAACGAAACGTTCCAACCAGGCGATTTAATGATTATTTCTGATCATATTAATAATATGGGAACAAATCCGCTTATCGGCCCGAACGATTCAGCGCTTGGCGTCCGCTTTCCGGATATGACAGAAGCGTATAGCAAACAGTTACGGAAGCTTGCGAAAGACGTTGCTGCCCGCTTAGGGATTCGCGTGCAGGAAGGGGTTTATGTAGCCAATACCGGCCCGTCTTACGAAACGCCAGCAGAAATCCGCATGATTCGTGCGCTCGGCGGCGATGCGGTCGGCATGTCGACCGTGCCAGAAGTCATTGTCGCCCGCCACTCGAACATGGAAGTATTAGGGATTTCTTGCATTTCGAACATGGCAGCAGGCATTCTCGATCAACCGCTAACGCACGATGAAGTGATCGAAACGACGGAAAAAGTGAAAGTAGACTTTTTACGGTTTGTGAAAGCCATTGTGCGCGAAATGGCGCAAAAATAACGAGGTGAAAAGCAATGAGAATGGTAGATTTAATCGAAAAAAAGCGCGACGGCTATGCGTTAACGAAAGAAGAAATTCAATTTATTATTCAAGGCTACACAAACGGTGCGATTCCTGACTACCAGATGAGCGCATTTGCGATGGCAGTATTTTTCCAAGGTATGAACGACGAAGAAACAGCCGAATTCACGATGGCGATGGTTCACTCTGGCGAAACAATCGACCTTTCGAAAATTGACGGCATTAAAGTTGATAAGCACTCCACAGGCGGTGTGGGAGATACGACGACGCTTGTGCTCGGGCCGCTTGTCGCTTCGGTCGGTGTGCCAGTGGCGAAAATGTCTGGTCGCGGTCTTGGGCATACAGGTGGAACGATTGACAAGCTAGAATCGGTGCCTGGTTTCCACGTTGAAATTAGCAATGAGGAATTTATTGAGCTAGTAAACAAAAATAAACTTGCCGTTGTCGGTCAGTCTGGTAACTTAACGCCAGCTGATAAAAAATTGTATGCATTGCGCGACGTGACGGCAACGGTTAATAGCATTCCATTAATCGCTTCATCGATTATGAGCAAAAAAATTGCCGCTGGGGCAGATGCCATCGTTTTAGATGTCAAAACAGGCGCTGGCGCATTTATGAAGGAACTAGACGATGCGAAAGCGCTGGCAAAAGCGATGGTCGAAATCGGCAACCGCGTCGGTCGACAAACGATGGCCATTATTTCTGATATGAGTCAGCCGCTCGGCTATGCGATTGGCAATGCGCTGGAAGTCAAAGAAGCGATCGATACGCTAAAAGGAGAAGGGCCGAAAGATTTGCAAGAGCTTTGCCTCGTGCTTGGCAGCCATATGGTCTATTTAGCGAAAAAAGCGTCCTCTTTAGAAGAAGCGCGCCACATGCTAGAACGTGCAATCGAAGACGGTTCAGCGCTTGAGGCGTTCAAACGGTTTTTAGCAGCACAGGGTGGGGATGCGTCCGTTGTTGATGACCCGAGCAAATTGCCGCAAGCAAACTATGTCATCGAATTAGAAGCGAAAGAAGACGGCTACGTGGCTGAAATCGTTGCCGATGAAATTGGCACAGCGGCAATGCTTTTAGGAGCGGGGCGGGCGACGAAAGAATCGACGATTGATTTAGCGGTCGGCTTAGTGTTGCGCAAAAAGGTGGGCGATGCGGTGAAAAAAGGCGAATCGCTTGTGACGATTTACAGCAACCGCGAACAAATCGACGACGTCAAACAAAAGTTATATGAAAATATTCGCCTTTCTTCCGAACGAGTGCAAGCGCCAACGCTTATTTATGATAAAATTTCGTAACAAAGATTGTTCAGACGTATAGAAAAAGGTGTCCTAATACTTTTAGGATGCCTTCTTTTTTTGTATAAAAAAAGACAAATTGGAAAAAATGGCATGTATAAAGAATGGAGGGTTGGGTATGTGGAAAGTAATGACGAGTTTTTTGTTATTCATTGCTTGGACGATTCCGATGTCCAATGTTTACGCACAAGAGAAAGACTCTGGCGTTGAGCTTGTGCCGCAAGCTCGGTCAGCAATTTTGCTTGAACGGGATACGGGCACGGTATTGTACGCGAAAAATGCGCACGAAAAATTGCCGCCAGCAAGCATGACGAAAATTATGACGATGCTTCTTATTATGGAAGCGATTCATGACGGAAAATTGAAGTGGAATGAAAAAGTGCGCACAAGTGAATATGCGGCATCGATGGGCGGTTCGCAAATCTTTTTAGAACCAGGCGAGGAAATGACCGTCGATGAAATGATGCGCGGGATTGCCATCGGTTCGGCCAATGATGCCTCTGTCGCCATGGCGGAGCGAATTGCGGGATCGGAAGAGGCGTTTGTCCAAATGATGAACAAAAAGGCGAAGCAGCTCGGTTTAAAAGACACCGTCTTTAAAAACGCGACCGGTCTTCCTGCCGAAGGGCATTACAGCAGCGCTTACGACATGGCAATAATGGCAAAAGAGTTATTAAAATATGACGACATTACAAAATATACGGGAAAATATGAAGACTATTTACGGGAAAATACGGACGAAAAATTTTGGCTTGTCAACACAAACCGGCTCGTGAAATTTTATCCAGGGGTAGACGGGGTAAAAACAGGATTTACGGCAGAGGCAAAATATTGCTTAACGGCGACAGCGAAAAAGAACGGCATGCGCGTCATCGCCGTCATCTTCGGAGCGCCAACGCCGAAAGACCGAAACGCGCAAATAACGAAATTGTTAGATTATGCGTTTAGCCAATACGAAACCCATCCGGTGTATAAGAAAAATACGGTCATTGCCGCCATCAAAGTAAGCAAAGGAAAAACGAAAACAGTTGAAGCCGTTACTGCCGAGCCGATCTCAGTATTAACGAAAAAAGGCGTATCTGTGAAAGAACTGAAAAAGGTCGTGAAACTAAACGAAAACATACAGGCGCCTGTTCGAAAAGGCGATGTGCTTGGAACGCTCATTTTAAAGCAAAATGGAAAAGAACTATTGCGCCGCCCGCTTGTCGCGAAACAGTCAGTCGCCGAAGCGAGCTGGTGGGATTTATTTAAACGGACGTTGCAAACATTGACAAAATCCGCCTAAAAATGTCCGTTTTTGTAGCTTTCGTTCTATTTTCCGCGAATGCCGACTACTTTTGTCAGTCGGCAGGACTTTCCCTTCTTGTGCACGAAATAGTTTTCTATTATGCGATAAGGGGGAAAGTGCAGTGAGTCTGACGATGGACTTTGAAGTAAAGCAAAATGTATTGCTCGTTCGTCTTTCCGGAGAGCTTGACCATCACACAGCGGAAGCGCTCCGCGAGAAAGTGACGGACTTGATGGAAACAAAACCAATTCGCCACATCGTGCTCAATTTAAGCGAATTAACCTTCATGGATAGCTCCGGTCTTGGCGTGATTTTAGGCCGGTATAAACAAATTAAAAATGTCGGTGGGGAAATGATCGTTTGCGCCATTTCTCCGGCAATTAAGCGGCTGTTTGATATGTCTGGATTATTTAAAATCATTCGGCTTGAGGCGGATGAACAATATGCACTACAAACGTTGGGGGTGGCGTAAATGAGAAACGAAATGCACCTCCAGTTTTCCGCACTAAGCCAAAACGAATCGTTCGCGCGGGTAACCGTAGCAGCGTTTGTCGCCCAGCTTGACCCGACGATGGATGAACTGACAGAAATTAAAACGGTCGTCTCCGAAGCGGTCACAAACGCCATCATTCATGGCTATAATAACGACCCGAACGGCATCGTCTACATTTCTGTCGTCATCGAAGACGGCGTTGTGCAAATGACGATTAAAGACGAAGGAATTGGCATTGCGAATGTGGAGGAAGCGCGTCAGCCATTATTTACAACGAAGCCGGAATTAGAACGGTCTGGAATGGGATTTACAATCATGGAAAATTTCATGGATGAAGTGACAATTCATTCGGAAGTGAATAAAGGAACGACCGTACAATTAACGAAGTACATTACAAAGAGTAAAGCGCTATGCAATTAAGGGAGACATGCCTATGGATGTCGATGTCAAGCAAGAGCAGACGCCGATGAAAGACCACGAACTGAAAGAACTCATCCGGCGCAGCCAAGAAGGCGACGAAGAGGCACGTGAGGAAATCATTCAAAAAAACATGCGCCTCGTTTGGTCGGTCGTGCAACGCTTTCTCAATCGCGGGTATGAGCCGGACGACTTGTTTCAAATCGGGTGCATCGGCTTACTAAAATCAGTCGATAAGTTTGATTTATCGTATGATGTAAAATTTTCGACGTATGCGGTACCGATGATTATTGGGGAAATTCAGCGATTTATTCGCGATGATGGCACCGTGAAAGTCAGCCGTTCGTTAAAAGAAACAGGCAATAAAATTCGCAAAGCGAAAGACGAACTATCAAAGCAATACGGTCGAGCGCCAACGGTAACAGAAATTGCTGACTATTTACAAATTTCACCGGAAGACGTCGTGCTCGCACAAGAAGCTGCTCGTTCGCCAACGTCCATTCATGAGACGGTGTATGAAAATGATGGAGACCCGATTACCCTTCTCGACCAAATTGCGAATCAAGAAGAGCTATGGTTCGATAAGCTCGCGTTAAAAAAAGCGATTGAAGAACTGGAAGAGCGCGAACGACTCATCGTGTATTTGCGCTATTATAAAGACCAAACGCAATCAGAAGTGGCATCTAGATTAGGCATCTCTCAAGTGCAAGTATCACGGTTGGAAAAAAAGATTTTACAGCAAATCAAGCAAAGAATGGGCGAATAGTGCCCATTCTTTGTTTTTTTTATTAAATTAATGGTAATTATTTATTCGCCGTATCATTCCTTTTTTGTTCAAACATACTAAGTAAGAAAAAATAAATAAAGGTGTGAGGCGATTGGAAACGGTTTTCATGAAATTACGTCATCGCGTCCAAGTAAAGCCACATGAAATGGTCGTAGTCGGGGATGTTGCCCAAATGATCGCAACGGACGATCAACTGCTTGAAAAAATAAAGCAGCTTCCCGTTTATCAAATTCAACCGCACGACAAAAACATCGTCATTATCGATGTCATGCACGTGATCGACACGATTGTTCGCTCCGAGAAAACAGTAGACGTCCAAACGATTGGGCCAGCACAAACGATCGTCGAAGTCGTTTATGAAAAAAAGCGCGTGTCGTTTCTTTCCTTTTTGTTCGTTTGGCTATTGCTTTTTATCGGCTCGGCGCTAGCGATTATGAATTTTCATGAAGACGTCAGCATGAAAGAAATGCATCAACATTTATATACGATGATTACGGGCGAAAAAACGGAAAAGCCGTTATTGTTTCAAATTCCGTATTCCTTTGGATTAGGGATAGGCATGATTTTATATTTTAACCATCTGTTCCGCAAGCGGCTCAACGAAGAGCCAAGCCCTCTTGAAGTCGAAATGTTCAACTACCAGCAGTCGCTCGACCAGTACGTAATATTGCACGAAAATAAAGAAAGTATGAAGCGAATTGACGACGATTGAAGTTGCGTTCGTCGCCATCGTCGGGTTTGCGGGAGGGCTAGCGGCTGGAACAGGGTTCGTTGCTTTTTTAGTCGTTCTCGGGGTCATTCCACGATTGACGCAACTGACGAAAACGATGAAATGGATTCATGCCTATGAATGGAGTGCGGTAGCCGGTGCCGTCATCGGCGGCTGGATGAGCCTCCGTTCTTCCGTATTAGGGGCATCGAAATATTGGCTTCTTCCGCTTGGGATGTTTAGCGGCGTGTTTATCGGGATGCTTGCAGCGGCATTGACAGAAGTGCTCAACGTCTGGCCGATTTTAGCGAAACGAATGGGAATGGCAGACAAAGTGATTTTATTGCTTATGGCGATCGTTTTTGGCAAAGTGTTCGGAGCATTATTTTACTGGATTTATTTTGTGGAGGGGAAGTAGCGATGCGATTGCGTGACAATTATCGACAAGCGGTAAAAAAATTTCAGCCGAAACCGTCGTATGTAGCCAATAGCTTAAAGGCGTTTTTTATCGGCGGTGGGCTTTCCGTTGTAGCGGAAGTGTTACGTGCACAATTTCGCGTGAATTTGCCGTCGCTCGCAGCGGAACAGGCGGTATTGCTTCTGTTTATTGGCGCAGCGGTCGTGCTTACTGCCATCGGCGTGTATGACGAGTTTAGCCAGTTTGCTGGGGCTGGTTCGACGATGTTAATTACATGGTTTGCAAATTCGCTAACAAGCGCTGCGTTGGAGCATCGAAGTGAAGGAGTGGTGAGCGGCATTGCAGGGCATATGTTTAAAGTTGGCGGGGCAGCGCTCGTATATGGAATTGTCGCCGCCTACTTGTTCGGACTCGTGTATTTCATGAGGTAAGGGGGGATTGGGTGAAGCTCGTTGGAAGACAGACGTGGGTGTTTGATGACGTGTATATTCAAGCGACAGGTACAGCGGTCGGTCCTTTTGAGGCAGATGGGCCGCTTGGCAACTGTTTTGACGTCGTCCACCATGATTTATATTGCGGGGAAAAAACGTGGGAACGTGCCGAGCGGCGGTTAATGCAAGATGCGATTGCTGCCTGTTTACAGCATGGCAACGTCACAATCAACGAGGTAGATGTGTTGCTTGCTGGCGATTTATTAAATCAAAACGTCACCGCCAACTATACGGCGCGTGAACTTCCCGTTCCGTTTTTATGCATGTTCGGGGCATGCTCGACGTCAATGGAAACATTGGCAGTTGGGGCAGCGCTCGTGGATGGCGGCTTTGCCAAACGAGCGGTTGCGGCAACAAGCAGCCATAACGCTACCGCCGAGCGCCAGTTTCGTTATCCGACAGAACTTGGTGTCCAAAAGCCGAAAAGCGCAACGTTTACGGTCACAGGAGCAGGGGCAGCATTAATCGGGAAGGGGAAAGGACGTTTTCGCGTGACAGCTGCGACGATTGGAAGGGTAATCGATGCGGGATTAACGAACCCGCTTGATATGGGATCGGCGATGGCGCCGGCTGCTGCCCATACGATTGAACAACATTTTTACGATTTGCGCCGTTCGCCATCGGACTATGACTTAATTGTGACTGGTGATTTATCTCGCGTCGGCAGCGTCATTGTGAAAGAACTTTTAATGGAAGCAGGGCATGATGTCACGAGCAATTACAATGATTGCGGGTTACTTATATACCGTCCGGAAAAAGCAGCGTTTGCTGGGGGAAGCGGATGTGCATGTTGCGCGGTAGTGACGTACGGTCATTTGTTAAAAGAAATGGCAACAGGAGCGATTGAACGAATGTTAGTCGTGGCGACCGGGGCGTTATTAAGCCCGACGATGATTCAACAAAACGAATCGATTCCTGCGATTGCTCACGGGGTTGTCATTGAAGCGGTGAGGGGGGAGTGACATGGAGTATTGGTCGGCATTTTTCGTCGGTGGTTTCATTTGTGGAGTTGCGCAGTTATTTATGGATTATAAATTTTCGCAAATGCAAGTTGTAATCGGTTTAGTGTTGGCTGGTGTTGTTTTAGGTGCATTAGGCGTATATGATTGGCTAGTCGACATCGCTGGAATGGGGGCGCTGTTGCCGATGAGCGGCTTTGGCTACTGGTTGATTAAAGGCGTTATCGCAACAACAGAACAAAACGTGATAGAAGCAGGCGCGAACGTCTTTCGCCTCGTCGGGGTAGAGATCGTAGCGATGATTGTTCTTTCGTTTTTTACCGCACTTATTTGCAAACCGAAAGGATAGAGCATGATGAGAAAAAGACGGGTCATTATTGTAACGGATGGAGATGAGTTTGCATGGCGAACGATTGAGCATGTCGCAAAAGAAGTCGGCGGCCGCTGCATTAGCCGCTCGCGCGGAAACCCGTCGGTGTTGACAGGAAAAGAACTTGTACGCCTTATTTTACAAACCCCTTACGATCCTGTGTTTGTCATGTTTGATGATTGCGGTGCGATTGGTGAAGGAGCAGGGGAGCAGGCGTTAAAATATGTTGCGACCCATCAGCAAATCGAGGTGATCGGTGCGATTGCCGTTGCGTCAAACACCCATCAGCACGAATGGACAAAAGTCGATGTCAGCATCGACCGTGACGGCTATTTAACCGAATATGGCGTCGATAAAGAAGGGATTCGCGAATTAGACGTAGGGCGCATTAATGGCGATACGGTATATTGTCTCGAGCAATTAAACATTCCGATCATCGTTGGCATTGGCGATATTGGGAAAATGGGCTATCGCGACCATATAAAATATGGGTCCCCCATTACGAAAAAAGCGGTTGAGTTAATTTTAGAAAGGAGTGGGCTACGTGACGATGACAGAAAAAAAAGTGCCGATTTTTGCTAACCTTGCCGATAACGAAGCGTATTTAAAAGAAAAAATCGGGATCGGGACAAGCTTCGATTTAGGTATACGAAAAGTATATATTTTGAAAAAAGAAGTGCACATTTATTATTGCAACGGGCTTTGCGATACGCAATATTTAATCGAATTGTTAAAGCAAATCGTGCAAATTAACGACCGAGAGCGACAAACGGCGCAGGCGAAACAAATTCTGGAAAACCGCCTCGTCCACCAGCAAGTAAGTTCGGTTGACAATTTAAACGAAGCGATTGATAAATTGTTGTCAGGGTTGATTGTTATTTTATTAGAAGGGGAGACGAGCGGCTTTATTGTCGATGTGCGCAGCTATCCTGGCCGCCAGCCGCAAGAGCCAGATACAGAAAAAGTCGTACGTGGTGCGCGCGATGGCTATGTCGAAAACATTATCGTCAACACCGCGCTAACAAGACGGCGCATTCGCGATGAGCGGTTGCGGTTTGAAATTATTCAAGTCGGCGAGCGGTCGAAAACGGATGTTTGCATCGCTTATATTAAAGACGTCGCTGATCCAGGGCTTGTCGAGCTAGTGAAAAAAGAAATTCAGCAAATTAAAATTGACGGCCTTACGATGGGGGATAAAACAATCGAAGAGTTTTTAGTGAAACAAGGGTATAACCCGTACCCGCTTGTGCGTTATACGGAACGCCCTGATGTAGCGGCGACGCATTTACTAGAAGGGCATGTCATTATTATGGTTGATACGTCGCCAAGCGTCATTATTACGCCGACGACGTTTTTCCATCATGTGCAGCACGCCGAAGAGTATCGGCAAAATCCAGCGGTCGGGACGTTTGTCCGTTGGGTGCGGTTTTTAGGCATTTTGGCGTCGCTCTTTTTGTTGCCGCTGTGGGTGTTATTTGTATTAGACCCATCATTGCTCCCGGAGAAACTGTCGTATATCGGGCCAAATAAACATACGAATATTCCGGTCATTGTGCAAATTTTTATCGCTGATTTCGGGATTGAGTTTTTGCGGATGGCTGCGATTCATACGCCGACGCCGCTGTCGACGGCAATGGGGTTAATCGCTGCCGTCTTAATTGGGCAAATTGCTATCGATGTCGGCTTATTTGTGCCAGAAGTCATTTTGTATGTGGCGGTAGCGGCGATCGGTTCGTTTGCGACGCCAAGCTATGAGTTAAGCATCGCCAATAAAATTGCCCGTCTTGCACTCGCACTTGCTGTCGCGGTGTTTAAAGTGCCAGGGCTTGTGATTGGCACGACCGTTTACCTCATTTGGCTCGTGCGCATTCGATCGCTCAATACACCGTACTTGTGGCCGTTTATCCCGTTTGACCCAGCGGCGTTTTTGCAAATTTTAGTGCGCCGTTCGGTCGCAGGGACGACGGTTCGCCCAAGCATCGTCCATCCGCAAAATCAACAAAAACAACCGACATAATGGAAAAGATTTATATTGCAACTTTCTTAAAATTGTGATACGTTATACGTAATCTTTTTCCCGCAGAAAAGGCAGTTAATATTCGTTCGTTAACTGTCTTTTTTGCTTTCGGTTCGCATAAAAATGAATGGTTTTGAATATTTAATCTGTCGGAATGAGGGATCGGCATGTTTTTCCACGGAACGAGTCGTGTGAATGAAAAAGGGCATTTAGAAATCGGCGGTGTAGACGTCGTGATGCTTGCAGAAGAATATGGCACACCGCTGTATATTTATGATGTGGCGCTCATTCGCGCCCGCGCCCGCGCGTTTAAAGAAGCGTTTGAAAAGCATGGAGTAAACGCGCAAGTCGCATACGCGAGCAAAGCGTTTTCGACGATTGCGATTATCCAACTTGTCGAAGAAGAAGGACTGTCGCTTGATGTCGTGTCGGGCGGGGAATTGTATACAGCGCTAAAAGCGGGATTTCCGCCAGAGCGCATTCATTTTCATGGAAACAACAAAAGCCGTTCGGAATTGGAAATGGCGCTTGAATGCGGCGTTGGTTGCATCGTTGTTGACAATTTTTATGAATTGCAATTACTAGAAGAGCTGAGCCGCCAGCGAGAAACGGTAACGGACATTTTGCTTCGGGTGACGCCAGGAATCGAGGCGCATACGCACGATTATATTTTAACCGGGCAAGAAGATTCGAAGTTTGGCTTTGATTTAAATAACGGGCAAGCAGACGAAGCGCTACGGCAAGCGCTGCGGTCAGGGTCGCTTCATGTGTTAGGCATTCATTGCCATATTGGCTCGCAAATTTTTGAGACGACAGGCTTTGTATTGGCAGCGCGAAAAATTTTCCAAAAAATCGCTGTTTGGCGTGAGGCGCACGGATTTGTTCCCCAAGTCGTCAACCTCGGCGGCGGCTTTGGGATTCGTTATACGAACGAAGACGACCCGCTGCCAGCGGCGCAATACGTCGAGCAAATTATTGCGGAAGTGAAAAAACAAGTGGAAGAGTTCCATCTCCCGCTGCCGGAAATTTGGATTGAGCCAGGGCGCTCGCTCGTTGGCGATGCCGGGACGACGATTTATTCGATCGGCTCGCGCAAAGAAGTGCCGAACGTGCGCCATTATGTGGCGGTCGATGGCGGCATGAGCGACAACATTCGCCCAGCGCTTTATGAGGCGAAATATGAAGCGGTGCTCGCCAACCGCGTGCTTGATGCGAACGAAGAAGTCGTTGCGATTGCGGGGAAATGCTGCGAGTCAGGCGATATGCTTATTTGGGACTTACCGCTTCCGAAAGCAGAAGCAGGCGACTATTTAGCGGTATTTTGCACCGGTGCGTACGGCTATTCGATGGCGAACAACTATAACCGTTTGCCGCGTCCAGCCGTCGTCTTTGTCGAAAACGGCGAGGCGCAGCTTGTTGTGAAACGCGAAACGTATGAAGATTTAGTGCGGCTTGATGTGCCGCTAAGGGCGAGGGTCGGGCAATAAAGATAACACAGGCTTCTGTTGTCAGAAGCCTGTTTTCTGCTGGGCGCCGTTTTCTGATTTTACTTGCTCAGTGTATTTATTTGAAGACAGAATTATATCCTAATGTTATAGGGAAAGCATGCTGTTATTATCATATCTTTCACAGTGGAAATAAACGCCCGGCATTAGCTGTAATTTTTTACTTTTCTTTATCGGTTGCAAATGCCTTCTCAAGAGGCAGAAAAGCTTGTGTTCCGCCACATGATTCTGTGTTTTTAGTGAAATAATGGATAATCAACACTCGTGGATTCATATATTATTTCAGAATAGAATACATTGTCGTCGTTAAGCGCGAAAACGTAGGGAAATGTAGCAATGGTAGATGGCTTTTGGAAATAAAAATAAAAAGGCTGATGGTTCAGCCTTTTTATTTTTGCGGTTCGGATGTGAACGCAGATTTAATCGCTTGCCAAATTTCTTTTAATATGTCGATGATGTTTTGAATAAACGTTTTTCCTTCTTCTGATTGCAAGAAGGCGGAAAGTTTTTCTTTTGCCTTATTTAGTTGGTCGTTCACTTCGTTCCAGTCAATGTTTAAGTTTTTCATTTTGTTAAACAGCGAGATGAGGCTGTTCATTTCATCCGGCGTAAGCGTAATGCCTAAATCTTTTGCCACTCGTTCAATGAGGGCACGCATGTCGGCATCTGTTTGCGGCGGATTTTTCGCGATTTCTTCTTTAATTTTTGCCAAAAGGGCGACCGCTTGCTCGTTGCCGATTGATTTGGCGAGCTGCGCCGTTTTTACCATCTCTTCATTCGCGACTTTTTTGACGTCTTCTGGGATGACTTTGTCCGACGAAATTTCGTACGCCTTCATCAAACCAGTAAGGGCGGCTGTGCCGGATACCGGAAACGGGGCGGTAATGTAAATTTTCGCATCTTTCACGCCGGCGGTAATAAGCGCGTTCGTGTACATTTCTTTTGTCACCCATGTAATGTTATGCGTTTCGACATCTAATCCTGAACCTTCTGCGCCAATGGTAATCATCGACGACGAAATCGCTTTTGTGCCAATTTGCGCTTTCGGAATCAATCCGTCGAGATATTTATGCTCTTCGGCATTAGAAACGGTAATCGTTTGCGCATTTTGCGGCGCATTCATTTCGTTTAATACTTGCTGCTTTTGCGCTTCCGTTAAATTTTCTCCTAGCGTAATAATGACATCGCCTTCTGCGGCATCCGCTGCGGCAAAGGCAGGAAACATGAGCACCATTATGACCGCTAACCAGCCGGTAAACATCTTCTTCATTGGAATAACCTCCTTCACCTTCCTTATTGCCATCATTCCTATTCTACATACAAATCGGACAAGATAGAAGCAAAAAGCGGCTTACTTTTTTTGTGCGTGAAACAATGGTATGATAGGGGAGAAAAGAAAGGGGACTGAGCATATGAGCAAAAAAGGATATATTTTAATGGAAAACGGCGCGAAAATTGAATTTGACTTATTTCCGAACGAAGCGCCAAAAACAGTAGCGAACTTTGAAAAATTAGCGAATAGCGGATTTTATAACGGATTGACGTTCCATCGCGTTATTCGAGGGTTTGTCAGCCAAGGCGGATGTCCGCGCGGCAACGGAACAGGCGATGCAGGCTATACGATTCCGTGTGAAACGGACAACAACCCGCACAAGCATATCGAAGGGGCACTATCGATGGCGCATCGCGGCCGCAATACAGGCAGCTGCCAGTTTTTCATCGTGCACGAGCCGCAGCCGCATTTAGATGGCGTCCATACCGTATTTGGCCAAGTAACGGCAGGGATGGACGCAGTGAAAGCGATGCGGAACGGCGATGTGATGAAAGAAGTGAAAGTGTGGGACGAAGCGGAATAAGAGAGGATGGGACGATGAAGAAAAACTGGGTGTTATTTTTCCTCCTTTTCTTCTTAAGCTTTGCATGGGGTGCGATTTATTGGCTGTTTATCGCGAAATAATAGACAATTTGTTGAATTGTGATATAATGAATGAAAATGGAATATCATAACATATCCTTCGGGGCAGGGTGAAATTCCCGACCGGCGGTAATGAAACGAAACGTTTCTCAGCCCGCGAGCCGAATAGGCACGATCCGGTGCGATTCCGGAGCCGACAGTATAGTCTGGATGGGAGAAGGATTGCCGTTGCTCACGCCTTCGTGAAAAATCAATCTGGCGCTGGGCTATGTTTGCTATGCAAAAAAAGGTAATCTTTCGATATAGCTGCCCTAGGACTTTTCTCCTAGGGTTTTCTTTTTATCGCTGTCAGGCGCTACTAGCGAGCAATGGACAAGGGGGCTTTTGACTGTTAATGATAAATGTATAAATATTTATAAAAATCTGATGATCATTTTATAATGAAAGTAACGTGAAAAAGAGTCGAAAAGGAGCTGGGAGAAGATGATTCGAACGTATAAAGTCATGCTTCTGCCCAACAATAAGCAAAAGACGAAGCTGTTTCAATGCGTCGGTGTTGCCAGGTGGGCGTACAATTTTGCTTTAGCCCAACAACAAGAAAATCATAAGCAAGGTGGCAAATTTTTAAGTGATGGTGAATTAAGAAAAAGATTCACACAGCTTAAGCAAACAGAAGCATATAGTTGGCTTAACAATTATTCCAACAATATCACAAAACAAGCGATAAAAGATGCGTGTCAAGCCTACAAAAACTTTTTTGCAGGACGGGCGAAGTTTCCGAAGTTTAAAACGAAAAAGCGGACGCGACCAAGCTTTTATCAAGATACATCAAAAATGAAAATCACCGATACACATGTGAAACTAGAAAAACTAACGACTTCCAAAAAGAAAAATAAACAGAAGTTCAATTGGATACGTCTTGCGGAACGAGGACGTATTCCACATGGGGCACATGTGAGGTATGTCAACCCACGCGTCGTGTTTGACGGGATGAACTGGTTTTTAACGGTCGGTGTAGAGGAAGCGGAAATAAAACATGAAACGTACAGCGAAGGCATCGGCATTGATTTAGGGATAAAATCGTTAGCTACCGTCAGCAATGGGATGACGTTTCAAAACATCAACCAAACACCCGAAGTGAAAAAGCTTGAAAAAACAATGAAGCGTATGCAAAGACAACTATCACGGAAGTATGAAAAGAATAAAACGAAAACAGAAGGAGGTGAATTCCGTTACAGAAAAACGGAAAACATCCGGAAACTTGAATTCCTTGTTTTGAAAAAACGCCGAAGGCTAAAAAACATCCAGCTAAACTATACCCACCAGATCACAGCAACGTTGGTGAAAACCAAACCAGCGTATGTGGTGATCGAGGATTTGAACACAAGTGGCATGTTAAAAAATCGGAAGCTATCGAAAGCGATTCAAGAACAAACATTCCACGAGTTCAAGCGACAAATGACGTACAAATGTGCATGGCGTGCCATCCAGTTGATCGTGGCAGATCGTTTTTATCCGTCTAGCAAAAGGTGCAGCCGCTGCGGCCATGTGAAAGACCACCTTTCGTTATCTGAACGGACGTATCGCTGCGAGATGTGTGGGCTAGAAATGGATCGTGACTTCAATGCTAGCATCAACTTGAAAAACTATGCCAAGTGAGGCACAACATGTACCCATTCGTTAGTGGGGAAGTGAAGCCTTCGGAGCGCCAAGCAAACGAGAGTAGCTTTTCGCGAAATCGGGCGCGATGAACAAGGAAGGAAACATAGACTTTTATAAGTTTCTTATAAAGTCTTGTAAGTTTTCTGTAACGGGGTTTGATGCAGCAGCACGACGAACGATATATGCGCTTAGCGCTTGAAATTGCTAAAACAGGGATTGGACAAACGTCGCCAAATCCGGCGGTCGGTGCCGTTATCGTAAAGAATGGCGAAATTGTCGGCTTTGGCGCGCATTTAAAAGCAGGCGAGCCGCATGCGGAAGTTCATGCGATTCGCATGGCGGGCGATAAAGCGAAAGATGCGACGGTTTACGTAACGCTTGAGCCGTGCAGCCATTTCGGCAAAACGCCGCCGTGTGCCGATTTATTAGTCGAAACAGGCGTCGGGCGGGTCGTGATTGCGACGACGGACCCGAATCCGCTTGTTGCTGGAAAAGGAATAGAAAAACTAAAACAAGCTGGCATTGATGTAACCGTTGGTGTGTTAAAAGAAGAAGCGGATGAGTTGAACCGCGTCTTTTTCCACTACATTACGACGAAAACGCCGTTCGTGACGATGAAGTTTGCGGCTAGTTTAGATGGGAAAATTGCAACGAAAACAGGAGAAAGCAAATGGATTACGTCCGAAGAAGCGCGGCAAGACGTGCATCGCTACCGCGCGCGGCACGATGCGATTCTCGTCGGTGTCGATACGGTCATTGCCGATAACCCGAGCTTAACGGTAAGGCTTTCGGAAAAAAGAAAAAACCCGATTCGCCTCATTTTAGATACGCATTTACGCACACCGCTAGAGGCAAATGTCGTTCAAGACGGTGCAGCGGAAACGTGGATCATTGTCGGAAACGACGTACCGAACGAACGAATCGCATTATATGCCCGTCCACACGTCCGCATCGTGTCCATGCCTGCACCGACGATTGATATTCGTGAATTGTTGAGCATGCTAGCGGCGCATAAAATCACCTCTGTCTTTGTCGAAGGCGGCGCGAAAGTGCATGACAGTTTTATTCGCGCGAACGCGGTGCAAGAAATCATCGCATATCTTGCCCCGAAAATCATCGGCGGAAGCGAGGCGAAAACGCCGGTTGGGGGCATTGGGTTTGCGCATATGACCGATGTGCTCGAATGGACGATCAAACACGTCGAAACGATTGGTCAAGATATAAAAATTATTGCGGCGCCAAAGAGGTGAAAAAAGATGTTTACAGGCATTATCGAAGAAGTCGGGACGGTTGAGCAAATGAAACAAGCGGGCGAAGCGATTGTTTTTACGATTGGCGCGAACAAAATTTTAACCGATGTCAAACTAGGCGATAGCATTGCTGTCAATGGGGTATGCTTAACGGTAACATCGTTTACTTCCCGTACGTTTACGGTCGATGTAATGCCGGAAACGGTAAGGGCAACATCGCTTCGTACATTAGCGCGCGGTGCGAAAGTAAATTTAGAGCGGGCGATGGCGGCAAACGGCCGCTTCGGTGGGCATTTTGTATCCGGTCACGTCGATGGCGTCGGCGAAATTATTCGCAAAGAGCCGGTCGCAAACGCTGTTTATTATGAAATTAAAGTGCCAAAATCGCTTAGAAAATACATGATTTTAAAAGGTTCTGTCGCCGTTGACGGAACAAGTTTGACGATTTTTGGGCTTACCGATGACACGTTCACGATTTCGCTTATTCCGCATACGCGCGCGGAAACGATTTTAGGCGACAAACAAGTGGGGGATATTGTTAACATTGAATGCGACGTGATCGGCAAATATGTCGAGCAGTTTTTACGTCAAAAAGAAGAAGAGAAAACGTCTCCGGCAATTACGCTTGAATTTCTAGAAAAGCACGGCTATAAGTGAGGAACAGTGATAATCCTTGCGCAAGTTCGTGATGGAGGGGATTTTATGTTTCATACAATCGAAGAAGCCATTTATGAGTTAATGCAAGGAAATGTCGTGATCGTTTGCGACGATGAAGATCGGGAAAACGAAGGCGATTTTGTCGCGCTTGCGGAAAAAGCCACGCCAGAAGTTATTAATTTTATGATTAAGTACGGGCGCGGGCTTGTGTGTGTGCCGATTACAGAAGAGTTGGCGGACAAGCTCGATTTAGCGCCGATGGTCAACCATAACACCGACCCGCACGGTACGGCGTTTACCGTCAGTATCGACCATAAATCGACGACGACGGGGATTAGCGCCCATGAGCGGTCGCGAACGATTCAAGAGCTATTGAACCCGAATGCGAAAGCGAGCGATTTTAAACGCCCTGGCCACGTCTTTCCGCTTGTGGCGAAAAAAGGCGGGGTGTTGCGCCGCGCTGGGCATACGGAAGCAGCAGTGGACTTAGCGCGGCTATGCGGAGCAAAGCCAGCGGGCGTCATTTGTGAAATTATTAAAGAAGACGGGACGATGGCGCGCGTGCCCGACTTGCGAAAAATCGCGGACGAATTTGGGCTAAAAATGATTACGATTAAAGATTTAATTCAATACCGAAACCGAAAAGAAAAACTCGTCAAACGCGAAGTCGAAATTACGCTGCCGACAGAGTTTGGCGAATTTAAAGCGATTGGCTATACGAATTCCGTCGACGGAAAAGAGCATGTCGCGCTCGTCAAAGGTGAAGTTATTCCGGATGAGCCGATTCTCGTTCGCGTTCATTCGGAGTGCTTAACAGGGGATGTGTTCGGTTCGTACCGTTGCGATTGCGGTCCGCAGCTTCATGCGGCATTGCGGCAAATTGAAGAAGAAGGTCGCGGCATTTTGCTTTACATGCGCCAAGAAGGTCGCGGCATTGGCTTATTGAACAAATTGCGCGCGTATAAATTGCAAGAACAAGGCTACGATACGGTCGAGGCGAACGAAAAGCTTGGCTTTCCAGCCGACTTGCGCGACTACGGGATTGGGGCGCAAATTTTAAAAGATTTAGGCGTGACGAAAATGCGCCTATTGACGAACAACCCGCGCAAAATCGCCGGCTTAAAAGGGTATGATTTAGAGGTCGTTGAGCGCGTTCCGCTGCAAATGCCAGCGAAAAAAGAAAATGAAAAATATTTAAAAACGAAATACGAAAAATTAGGGCATATGTTACATTTTTAATAGTGCAGGAGGAAGAAACATGAGAGTGATGGAAGGGAATTTAGTTGGTACTGGATTAAAGGTCGGAATCGTCGTCTCGCGATTTAATGAATTTATTACAAGCAAGCTGTTATCGGGAGCATTAGACGGGTTGAAACGACACGGTGTAGAAGAAAACGATGTGACGGTCGCATGGGTGCCAGGGGCGTTTGAAATTCCGCTTGTCGCCAAAAAAATGGCAGAGTCGAAACAATACGATGCGGTCATTGCGCTCGGTACGGTCATTCGTGGTGCAACGAGCCATTACGACTACGTGTGCAACGAAGTGGCAAAAGGCGTTTCCCATGCGGCGCTTTCGACAGGAACGCCGGTCATTTTCGGGGTGTTGACGACCGACACCATCGAGCAGGCGATTGAGCGTGCTGGCACAAAAGCAGGAAACAAAGGGTGGGAAGCAGCGGTTGGCGCTATCGAAATGGCAAATCTTCTTCGTTCTTTCGCATAAGTAGTTCACAAGGAGCAAAATACCGTTTATAATACGTAATGAGAAAACGACTTTTGTACTTTTCTGTCGAGGAAAAGTATCGCCAGTAATGAGGGGTTCTTTTATGTTAATTCGCTATCGAAAAAACTATGAGAAAATTGCAATGGGACTTCTGTCGTTTATGCCGACAGAAAAAGAACTGAAAAAATTGCAACAAACGATGAAGCATTACGAAACGAACGACGACTGGCAACTGTTTTTATGGAAAGAGGAAGAAGACGTTATCGGCATTATTGGCGTGGTGCTGCGCGCTGGACAAGTAGAAATTCAGCATATTAGCGTCAATCCGTCGCACCGCCACCAAGGGATCGGCAAAAAAATGGTAAAAGCGTTAAAAGACTTGTACCCAAACCATGAGTTAAAAGCGAACGAATTTACCGCTGCATTTTTAGAAAAGTGTGGATTGTAAAAGGCTGCCTAGCTCGGCAGCCTTTTCTTTTTCGCCGCCCTAGCGGCGATGACGTCTGAACGGTCGCGCAACATATGTTTATGCAGCAAAAATTCGTTCGCCATATCGCTTTTTTGCCCCCAGACGCCTCCTTTTTGCTTGCAGAGGGCAAGGCATGTTTGTAAGAGCGTTTCGTCGTTGATCGGCAATGCAATGCTTTCGTACGGCTTTCCTTCATTGATTTGCTTGATATACTGCTTTAAAAGCCCCGCAAGTTTTTCCTCGTCCAGCCCGAGCCGCCGGACCGCGTCTTTTTCTTGTTCAAGCAACGTGCTTGCTTTTTGCATCATTCGTTTTGCCCCAGAAATGTTACCGCGCCGATGATGATAAAGCGCGACGGCAATTTGGATAAGCAACGCCCACACATGCTTTTTTCCGTCTTGTTTCCAATGCTCTTCTAATAGCTCATGGCATTCAAAGTAGTCGCGGTCGGCATGAAAATGATATAAATATTCGAGATACGCGGATGGATACAACGTATTCACCTTCCTTCTACATTGATTGTAGCATAACCACGTCAGGTGTGTTGATTAACCATTAAAAACCAGTTGACATCACTCTATTCCTAGCTTTTCTGCCGTAGTCGACAAGCGGTTCGCTTGCCGACTGGGAGTATTAGCATGCCCTCCTCGAACAACGAACGCTTTGCGGGCAAATGACATTTGCCCGCCGGCGTTCTTGTTCGAGGGAAGAGGCAGAAAAGCTTGTGTTCAGTCATATGATTCTGTGTTTTTAGTAAAATGATGGATAATCAACGCTCGTGTAACCACGTGAAAAATTTGCTTGGACAACGCGGAAATGTCACTTATACTAGTGATAGTGTCGAGAAGGTGGGATATGTGTGCAATATAAAGTGAAAATTGAAGCGTTTGAAGGTCCGCTTGATTTGTTGTTGCATTTAATCAACCGATATGAAATTGATATTTATAATATTCCCGTCGCGGAAATTACGGAACAATATATGGCGTACATTCATGCGATGCAAGAGTTGCAGCTAGATGTCGCAAGCGAATATTTGGTGATGGCGGCAACACTTTTAGCGATGAAAAGCAAAATGTTGCTGCCAAAGCACGAAGAAGAATTGTTCGACGGGGAAATAGAGGAAGAAGACCCGCGCGAACAATTGATGCATCGATTGCTTGAGTATAAAAAATATAAAGAAGCAGCACAAGAACTGAAGAAGCGCGAGGAGGAGCGGGCGCTGCTGTTTACAAAGCCGCCGAGCGATTTAAGCATGTATGCAGCGGAAGACATCGAGAAGCGGCCGTTAGAGGTAAACGTATACGATATGTTGTTGGCATTGTCGAAACTGTTGCGCCGCAAAAAACTGCAAAAACCACTCCATACGAAAATCGCGCGGCAAGAAATTCCGATTGAACGACGAATGGAAGAAATTTTAACGGAGTTGCGAAAAACGAAAAAGCGGAAAAACTTTTTTGACTTGTTTCCGTATTATGACCGCGAATACGTTGTTGTTACGTTTTTAGCGCTTTTAGAATTAATGAAGAAAAATTTAGTGACGATTGAACAAGAACGAAACTTCGCCGATATTTTTGTTGTATGCAAGGAGGGGGAACATGGAGTATAAAGCGATTGTCGAAGGGTTATTATTTGCGGCTGGCGATGAAGGGTTGTCGCTAAAGCAAATCGCGGCGGTGCTTGATGTGTCAGAAGAAGTGGCACTTGATGTTGTGTCCGCATTGAAAGAAGAGTATCAAGCGCCGAGCCGCGGCATTCAGCTTGTAGAGCTTGCAGGGGTATTTCAGCTAACGACGAAAAAAGAGCACGCCCCGTATTTAAAAAAGCTCGTCGAGTCCCCAGGGTCTTCGTCGCTGTCGCAGGCGGCGCTTGAAACGCTTGCGATTATCGCGTACCGCCAGCCGATTACACGAGCGGAAATTGAGGAAATTCGCGGAGTCAAAAGCGATAAACCACTCCAGACGCTAGTGGCGAAAGCGCTCGTGAAAGAAGTCGGACGAGCGGAAGGGACAGGGCGGCCGATTTTATACGGAACGACAAAAGAGTTTTTAGACTACTTCGGATTAAAAACATTGGACGAATTGCCGCCGCTTCCAGAGTTGCAAGAAGAACAAGAAGAACAGGAAGCTGATTTATTCTTCGAAAAATTCGCAGAAACATTAAACAATAGCGCGGGAGTATGATAAGATAAAAGTAACCAAATTTTCTCTTTTGCATATAGGGAGGCTTACGTATGCGAATTCGCCGCTGTTATGGATACGAACTCGAAAAAGCACAACCGAACACATCCGAAGATTTTTTTAATCGCTCGGAGGTGACGTTTGTCGAAGACGGAGAGGAAAAGACGTTGCACGTCTTGTACGTCCGCTATTTTGATGAACTGTTCCCGTCGTTTACTCCGTATGCACAAAACCCAATTTTTACGGTCAATGGCCGCGATGTTTCATTTAAAGACATTGTGGCGCTCGTTTGTTTGTTGAAAAATCCGAGCTTTCGCCATCGGAAACGCGTATATGTCAGCGATGAACAGGAATTTCGCCGCTATTTTGAGCATATTGATTTTGCGAAGTTACCAGAAATATTTGCCGCGTTAGAAACAACGGGCGAATATGTGCTTTCGTCGCCACTTTTATTTATCGTGCAACCATCCTAAATTATGGGGGGCTTTTTATGGCAAATACAATCGTCATGAATCAAACGAAACAAGTCGAGGCATTTTTGCAGCAGACCGTTCGCGCGATTACGGACTATTTGAACGAAACGACGCTTATGGGGCTGCTCGCGGAACAAGAAGATGGGGATAAGGCGTACTACGAGCAGCTACTTCTCAACTTGCGCCGCTTAGTCGTTTATTGTGAAGAAGGGCTAGAAGCGTGCCGCGTCGTTTTAAAAGACGAGCCGTTCCGCAAAGCGGCTGCTGAAAAAGCGCTCTACCGCATTTATCATTCGTGTATTGCCGAATTTTTTGCGCCGAAAAACGATGCTTGGTACGAAGACAGCCGATCTGCCTACACAGGGCGAAACTCCATTAAATTCCGGCAAACGCCGCCGCCATCGCTCAAAGCGCTTCTCTCCTCACTAGAAAGCAGCTTCCAAGCAATGCGCGAAGAACTCGAATTTTACGAAACCGACTACCGGACAAAAATGATGCAGTCGAAATAAAAGGGACGTTGGAAAAAGCGGAGCGCCTAATTTGTCGCATCCGCTTTTTCGTCTGTTGCTTGGTCATTTTGCTGTTCAGGTTGTCCATCGGTAGACAGCTGGTTTTCTGTTTGGTTCGGCTCACTTGTTTGCGAAGCGTTATCCGCTGCTTGGTCACTTGGTTGTTCGGTTTGTCCATCAGTAGACGGCTGGTTTTCTGTTTGGTTCGGCTCATTTACTTGCGACGGGTTATTTATAAACGTTTCGAGAGTTTTTTTCATTTGTGCTAACGCTTCCTCATTGGCCGGTGTCATTTCTGCCTCTCCTCCACTTTCTAGGGTGATCAGCAATTGTGGTAGTTTAACGTTATCCGAAACGATACGGTGAGCGAGCATTTTTAATTGCTTAAACCCAATCTTTCCGTCCGTTGGTTGATATACTTCACTAAATTGCGCGTTAGATAGTTGTACCATTAGTTGTGGAAAGGTAGCACTGTCGGACGAAGCTATACGGACGGTTATATTTCCCGATGGAGTACGAACAATTTTACGAATCGTGAGCCCATCCACCACTGCCTGTTCGAGCGAAAGTGAAAGCATTGGGGCGTCTTGTTGTTCCGCCGTATCGCCTGTCCCAAGCGAAACAGATTTCAGCGTCGCTTCTAACCGAGTTGCTTCGATAACAAAACCGACAACCGTAGGAGTAGTAGCACTCCCTTGTCGAACAAATAAAACCCCACTAGTAAAAATAAGAAAAATGATAACGATAAAGCGCCTATTCATCAATGCAACCACCTTTTCTATAATCAGATAGGCTTGTCCTTTTAAAAAAAGAGCCTCCCCTGTTTTCAAGGGAGTTGGCTCTTAGCGAATGGACTATAAAAATAATCGTTTTCCATAACGAGAAGGGAATACACAGCTTAAGACTCCATAATTCCAGATGCAATCTCGTTTTCTACTGAATGGTCGTCGTTCAGATCGTGGTGGCTTGTTTCTACCACTGCTAACTCGGGTTTCCACGCAATACATAACGCTCCGCCGATAATGCCTAAAATTGTTCCGACTAAAAAGCCACCGAGCGCTCCCATGATCGACAAAACGGCAGCGAAAATAGTGATAATCCCGAATACAGTCGATAATTTTGGCATGGCATAAGACATAACCCCTAAAAGGAACACAAGCCCACCTAAAAAGAACCCTGAAAACAAAATGCTCCCTGGGACGATGGCTACTTCATAAAGCTGGATAGGAATCCATAATATAACCAAACCAGACAAAATCGTTAATGTCGCTCCCCAAAAAGGGCGTCTTGCTTTCCATTCTTTAAACGCTTCTCGTTTGGAAAAAAACATGCTCATCTCTAATCATCCTCGCAAAAATTTAATTTAGTTTTTCAAACGATACTTTCATTCCTGGAAGGGAAACAGTTTTTTGGAAAAGGTAGAGCGTTTTTAAATCGCCGTTTTCGATGACAATGCTATCTGCACTTTGTGTAAATTCCCGAACGATTTTTTGGACAGGGTCTTGAATGTCACCAACATAATTTTCCGACATCGTTAAATTGCCGAATTGTGCGCTACCGTTAATGAGCGTTGCTTTTTGAATTAAGCCGTCAATTTCGACCGGTTTATCAGAAGAAATCACGACCCGAATTCCAAGCGCAGGAATTGTTTTAGAGATTTCTAATCCAGTAATGGTCGCATGATTAATTTCGTTAACAGTAACAGGGACGTTTTTCGTTTCTGCCCCATCTGCAGCTCCGCCGTATAGCTTAAAGCCTGTACCGACCATTTTATCAAATTTTACGGTAAACTCCCCAAACCCGCTCAGCGGAACAGCATAGGCCATTCCTGTCATCCCGAATAACGAAAGAAGAATGCCTAAAAATAAAAAACCGCCTAACAGTGCAAACCATAACCTCCTTTTAACCGTATACCCTCCGACAATCACCGTTTCTGACACAACGTTCTCCCCCTTTGTTTAACATTTAAAATAAAGAAAACGCTTACGGAAAAATGGACGTTTTCTTTATTTTGTTGAAAATTTTACGCTATCTACCTAGAAAAGTTAATCCCTACATTTGTAGGATTTTAATTAAAAAAGGAAGGAGCTTGTAGAAATGAGTCGAACTATTTTTTCATAAAGAAGGGATAGAACGATGTACGGTGAATAGTAAAGCAGGCGTTTATTTTGATTTAGGGGGGATAAGGTGTCGCGAACACTTCATGAACATTTAAACCATCTTTTAAACAATGCCATTCATTTGTTAAGCATCTACAAAGAAGACCTTTCGCAAGAATGGCAACGCATTTTGTATTTCCTCCAACAAAACGAAAAACCGGTACATGTATTTGCGCTTGTGAAAAAATGCTTATTGCGCCATTTCACTTTTGTTAAGATTGGGAGTGTAAATGTTGATGACGTGATTCAAGCTATTCAAACAGAGTGGATGGAAACGTTCCAACGATGTCCGGAGCCAGAGTTAGTTATTTTTCATCTAAACTTATTAGAAAACGCAGCTCATAAAGTTTTGAAGAAGCGAATTGCCTATTCCTCTAAACTACATCCTTCCGTGCATTATTTGTTTTCAAAAATAAGCGAGGCGATGCTTTATTTGTATCGTCAAGAAATACAAATAGACGATGTGTGTGAGCGGTTATTAAGTAACCCTAACCTACCAACCCAATGGGTTGCAAGAATTGAAGAAAAAAAAGAAGGGTTTTCTATCAAAAAAATTATCGGTGTTCATCCGTACAAAAATATTTTCGATGAAAATACTATGTTTTGTTCTTGGGATGAAATTGTGAGTGCGTTAGGGAGTTCTCATCTTCCTGTTCCTTGGAAAAACGAATTGCTTTTATTTGGGGTGGAAGATAAGGAAGTCGCGGAGCGGTTGGCGGTTAGTGTTCATTTGTTCCGTGCGTTTCAAGAAGAAGAAGAGAAAACGTTTCGCCGATGGCAAGAAAGTCGTTGGAAAGATGCAGTTATTTTATTTAACGAGTGGATTATTCGTTCGCAAAATTTTCAAGAGGCGATGGAAAATATTTGTTTTGGATTTGGCTATTTCTTGCCATTTGAGCGTTGTGCCCTTTTTCGGCTTTCCGATATGGAAAGTAAAATTATTGGTTTATATGGGTATCGGCTGAACAATGAAGAAATTCAAGCGATTACCGATGAAATTGCAAATATTCCGATTGTGAACGAAAGCATCGGGAAGTTGAAATCGCAACATCATGATATGAAACATTTTCAGCCAATTTATATTCCGTTTGCGAATAAGGAGTTTCCTGAAAATTATATAAAAAAATTTGGGATTGTATCTCTTGTTATTGTTCCTGTCTATGTGCCAACCGAAGGAAAAATTATTGGGGGGATTGTATTAGATCAAGGAGCCGGCAAACATTTTGCAGTTGATCGCAGCTTATTTCCAGCCTTGATGAAATTTGGACAAAGCGCGGGGGAATTGTTGTTGCGGTTTATAGAGGCGCCTGTTCAAAAGCAGTCTTTAGGTGGGAATGCCGGTTCTTTTTCCTTACGAGAAATCGAAATCATGAAGCTACTTGCCGATGGTGCATCGACTGCTGAAGCTGCTTCACAACTATATTTGAGTGAATTTACAGTAAGAGATTATATTTCTAGTCTGATGAAGAAATTGCATGCGAAAAACCGTACGGAATTGGTTGCGAAAGCGATGCGCCTTGGGATTATTCAATAAATCGTTTCACAAGGACAAGAACGATTTCCTCCCGCTCCTCATACGATAATGGCGGATAAAAAAATGAGGAGGTTGGCCATGGAACAACAAGTGCAATGGGAACAATACATCGAAGCGGTGAAGGAATGGGCGATCCAGGTAGCAGAACGAAGCGAAATGCGCAAAGAGGCAGAGGAATTGCTCACGCATCTTTCTTCGCACGAAGGGGGATGGACGGAAGAAGCGGTGAAAGAGGTGGAAGCAGCGGTTGCATCGCTTTATGAACGGGCGGTGCAAACGCATGATGAAGCGGTCGAGCAAGAAGAGAGAGAAGCGGAAGTAGAGGAAATGTCGGTTGACCAATACATCGAAGCAGTAATTGCATGGGGAAAACAAGTAGCGGAGGATGATGAACTGCGAGAAGATGCGGAAGAGCTGCTCACGCGTCTTTCTACGCACGAAGGGGAATGGGCAGAAGAAGCGGTGAAAGAGGTGGAAGCAACGGTCGCATCGCTTTATGCACAGGCAGTGCAGCGCGCTTCACATGGGGAAGAACCGGCAACGGATGAAGAAGGAGAACAACTGCTCGAACGAGCGGAAGAAACAAGCGAGGAAGTGACGGAACGCGCTGCTGGCGGACATACGCTGCCACCGTTGCCGTACCGTTATGATGCGCTAGAACCGCATATCTCTCGGGAAATTATGTACCTTCATCATACGAAGCACCATCAAAGTTATGTCGACGGATTGAATAAGGCGGAAAAAATGATGGAAAAAGCGCGGGAAACGAACGATTACGAACTGCTTACCCATTGGGAGCGCGAAGCGGCGTTTCACGGCTCTGGCCATTATTTGCATACAATTTTTTGGTATAATATGACGCCAAAAGGCGGTGGCGAGCCAAAAGGGGCATTGCTTGAACAAATCAAAACAGATTTCGGCAGCGTTGCCCGTTTTAAAAACCATTTTACTGAAGCAGCGAAAAAAGTAGAAGGAGTCGGCTGGGCGATTCTTGTCTGGTCGCCACGCGCCCATCGGTTAGAAATTTTACAGACAGAAAAACATCAACTAATGACGCAATGGGATACGATTCCGCTGCTTGTTCTTGATGTGTGGGAACATGCGTATTATTTGCAATATAAAAACGACCGTGCTGCTTACATTAACAGCTGGTGGAACGTTGTCAACTGGCGTGATGTGGAACAACGATTTGAGCAGGCGAGCAAACTGCGCTGGAAACCGTTCTAACAAACAGGGCGGGACATTCCCGCCCGCTTTTACGCATATCCCTTTTTCTGCTGCATACACTTGTACAAAACGGCAAAAGGGATGGGGTTACATGCGGCAAAGGAAACGATGGCTCGCTTGCATTGTGGTGCTGGCAATGATTTTTTCATGCATTCCGCAGCGGACGAAAGCGCAAGACGTCAGCGCGCAAAGCGCGATTTTAATGGAACAGACGTCAGGTCGAGTATTGTTTGAAAAAGACGCCCATACGAAGCGGCGCATTGCGAGCATTACAAAAATTATGACGGCCATTTTGGCGATTGAGTCAGGGAAACTAGATGAAACAGTGACGGTAAGCGCCCGCGCGGTACGAGCAGAAGGTTCTTCCATCTATTTGAAAGAAGGGGAAAAAATTAAATTGCGCGACCTTGTCTATGGGCTTATGCTCCGTTCAGGGAACGATGCGGCGGTGGCGATTGCGGAACATGTCGGCGGCAGTGTGGAAGGATTTGTGTTTTTAATGAATCAAAAAGCAGCCGAAATTGGGATGCGCGACACACATTTTGCCAATCCACACGGGCTTGATGATGCGGAAAACCATTATTCCACCGCGTATGATATGGCGCTATTAATGCGCTATGCGATGTATAACGACACGTTTCGCAAAATTTCCGGTACGAAAGTATACCGTGCTCCGAATCCCGATGAAAATTGGGATCGGATCTGGCGCAATAAAAACAAATTGTTAACGAACTTGTACGAATATTGTACAGGCGGCAAAACAGGCTATACGAAACGAGCGAAGCGGACGCTTGTGACGAGTGCGGAAAAAGACGGGCTAGAATTAATCGCGGTGACGCTCAACGCCCCTGATGATTGGAACGACCATATTTCCATGTACGAATACGGATTTGACCATTATGTGCTTGCGAAAGTGAGCAAAGAGCGAATCGGGCAACGTGTAAACGACAAGTTTTATCGAAACCATCTGCAAGCATCCCGCGATTTAGTATATCCCGTCACAAAAGAAGAAATGGAAAAATTGCGCGTGCACATTCAGCTTCTTCGGCCGAAAGAACAATGGAAAGAAGAGCGAGCGCTTATTCCGACCGTTGTTGGCAAAGCAGTACTATATTTAGATGGACAACCGGTCGATGAAGTCCCGCTTTTGTATAAAAAGCGCCAAAGCAAACAAACGAACGGTTCCATTTGGAAACTTGTGTTCTTTTTAGGTGTGGGGCACGATGGTTAATTTGATTTGGGCGGCCATGGCGCTTATTGGCATTGTTTTTGCGGCGATCAACGGCACGATGGAAGAAGTAAATGAAGCGGTTTTTAAAAGTGCAAAAGAAGCGGTGACAATTAGCATTGGGATGATTAGCATTTTAGTATTTTGGCTTGGATTGATGAAAATTGCCGAAGATGCAGGATTGCTTGCGAAGCTTGCTCGTTTATTCACTCCGTTTGTGCGGCGGCTGTTTCCAGAAGTGCCGAAAGATCATCCGGCGCTTGGGTATATCGTTTCGAATATGGTTGCGAATATGTTCGGGCTTGGCAATGCGGCCACCCCGCTTGGCATTAAAGCGATGGAAGAATTGAAAAAGCTAAACGGAGAGCGCGAAACGGCAAGCCGGTCAATGGTAACGTTTTTGGCGATGAATACGTCAGGAATTACCCTTATTCCCGCAACGGTCATCTCGATTCGCATGACGTACGGCTCGGCGTCGCCAGGGGAAATTATTGGAACAACGTTCATCGCTTCCTCGCTAGCGACGATTGGTGCGATTTTTATTGACCGGTATTATTACTGGAAACGGACGCGAGGTGGGAAGCGATGATGGCGTTTGTGCAATGGATTTCGCTTTGGCTTATTCCAGCCATTATCGGATTTATTTTGTTATACGGGACGTGGAAGCGCGTACCGACGTATGAATCGTTTGTCGAAGGGGGAAAAGAAGGCATTCACATCGCTTTTTCGATTATTCCGTATTTAGTTGGCATGCTTGTGTCAGTGTCGATTTTTCGTGCGTCCGGTGCGCTTGACTATTTGATGGGGTTTATTAAGCCGTTAGCCGAGGCAATCGGGATGCCACCGGAAGTCATCCCGTTGGCAATTGTGCGCACGATTTCCGGCACCGCCGCTTTAGGAATGACGACTGATTTGATTGCGACATACGGTCCGGATTCGTTTATCGGTCGGCTCGCTTCCACGATTCAAGGCAGCACGGAAACTACGTTGTACGTGCTCACCGTTTATTTTGGAGCCGTCGGCATCAAAAAAATGGGCGATGCGTTAAAAGTCGGCGTTTTAGCCGACATCTTAAGCTTCGTCGTTTCTTTTTTCATCGTATTGCTTGTATTCGGAAAATAGGCAACCGGTTGCGGTTGCTTTTTTGTTTACGCAAGAAAACGTAGTATGATAAAAATAGGATGGCACGCTTGTATCTTTTTGTCGAAAAGAGTAAGATGAGTGATGAGGTGAAAGCGATGGAACGATTGCAGAAAGTGATTGCCCACTCGGGCATTGCATCGAGAAGGAAAGCAGAAGAGCTGATTTTACAAGGAAAAGTGAAAGTGAACGGCAACATCGTGACCGAACTAGGCGTGAAAGTTGGTCCGCAAGATAAAATTGAAGTGGATGGCATTCCGGTCGAGAGAGAAGAGCCGGTTTACTACCTTTTTTATAAGCCGCGCGGTGTCATTTCCAGCGTGAAAGACGACAAAGGGCGGAAAGTGGTAACGGACTTTTTTAAAGAGTTGCGCCAGCGTATTTATCCAATCGGTCGGTTGGATTACGATACATCGGGGCTGTTGTTATTGACGAATGACGGCGATTTCGCGAACCTATTAATGCATCCGCGCTATGAAATCCAAAAAGTATATGTAGCGAAAGTAAAAGGGATTCCGCGAAGAGAACAACTGAAACAGTTGGAAAAAGGCATTATGCTCGAAGACGGGATGACTGCACCGGCAAAAGTGAAAATGCTTTCACTTGATAAACGAAAGAAAACGGCGATTATCGAAGTTCGCATTCACGAAGGGCGCAACCGCCAAGTGCGCCGCATGTTTGAAGCGATCGGTTGCCAAGTAATGAAATTAAAGCGAGAGCGCTATGCTTTTCTTGATTTAAAAGGGTTGAATCCTGGCGACTATCGAGAATTAACACCGCATGAGGTGAAACAATTGCGGGCGCTTGCGCTATCCGGCGAGCACGCGCGCGTATAGCCTAGCGTTAGTCGCAGCTACCCAGTCGCCCACGCTTTTCGTGTTTGTCACATAATGTTCACATAGTTTTCATTATGGGTGCAGTGGATATTGCTATAATGAAAAATGGCATATCTTTCGTTATGGGAGAGTTGGATGATGAAAAAACAGCGACTTGTGATGCGGACGGTTATTTTATTGCTTTTGTTAGCGGCTGTCGGGTATACGATTTACTCGAACTTTTTTACCGAAAAAACGGAAATTAAAGTTGGTGCAACCGCTCCGGATTTTGTGCTAACCGATTTGAACGGAAAAAAGCACCGCCTTTCTGATTACCGCGGCAAAGGAGTATTTTTAAACTTCTGGGGAACGTGGTGCAAGCCGTGTGAACGAGAAATGCCGTATATTAACCGGCAATATGCGGTCTATAAAAAACAAGGGGTCGAAGTGCTGGCGGTCAATGTCGGCGAACCAAAATTAAGCGTGCAAAAATTTGTCGACCGGTTCGGGCTGACATTTCCGGTTGTCATTGACCGCGAAGACCAAGTGATGAACGCTTATGAAATCGACCCGTTGCCAACGACGTTTTTAATTGATAAAGACGGAAAAATTAAACAAATTATTACTGGAACGATGACAGAAGAGATGGTTAAACAATACATGGAAAGCATTAAACCGTAGGGAGTTTTTGTCATGGAACAAGTAAAATGCGAATGTGGTCACGTCAATCCATATGGCACAGCTTTTTGTGAGTCGTGCGGGAAGCCGATTGAAGAAACAACGAAACCGTTATTGGATATGCGCTATGAAGGAAGCGCCCGCCGCTCCCAAACGTACAACAAAACGATCATAGATAAAATTTGGAATTTTTTTTCATCAGTCAAAGTCGGCGTATGGCTCATTGTCATCACATTGATTGCATCGGCAATTGGTACGATTTTTCCACAACAAATGTATTTGCCACCGAACGTAACACCGGCCCAATATTATGAAGATCAGTACGGGTGGGCAGGGAAATTATATTATGAGCTCGGATTCAACAATTTATACGGTTCATGGTGGTACATGCTGTTGCTTGCCTCAATCGGTGTTTCGCTCGTCATTTGCAGTTTAGACCGGGTGATTCCGCTTTATCGCGCGCTGAACAATCAAGGGGTGGCGCGTCATGAAACCTTTTTGCGCCGCCAGCGCTTATTCAGCATAACGAATGTGAATGATGAGCGCCTTTTTGAAACGCTGAAAGAGCGTCTAGCGAAACGCCGCTATCACATCCGTGAAGAAAACGGTAACATTCTCGCCGAAAAAGGGCGCTTTTCGCGATGGGGTCCGTACGTCAACCATATTGGATTAATTATTTTCTTAATCGGGGCGATGCTTCGCTTTGTGCCTGGAATGTATGTCGATAAAGTGCTCTGGATTCGCGAAGGCGAAACGAAAGAAATTCCGGGAACAAACGGGAAATATTTTTTGAAAAACGAAAAGTTTATTTTTGAAACGTACGAAAAAGGGAAAGAAAACGAAGTGTTTAATGCAGCGATTGACCGCGTCGGCAGCGGTATGGTGGCTAAAACATATCAGACAAATGCCGTTTTGTATAAGCGCGTCGGTCCGGTCATCCCAGGAGAAGAGCCGAAATTACAAAAAGTAAAAGAATATAAGATTCGTGTAAACGATCCGTTAAAATATGATCATTATGCGCTTTACCAAGTCGATTTTAAATTGAATGAACTAAGCAAAATGTCGTTTCAGCTCATCGACAAAAAAACGGGGACATCGTTTGGAACAGTGACGGTTGATCTGCGCAATCCGACGCCTTCTTACAACTTGGGAAAAGGATATCGGGTGGAGCTGCTCAGCTATTTTCCTGATTTTTATTTTGATAATGACGGTAATCCGGCGACGAAAACAAAAATTCCGAACAATCCGGCGTTCGTCTTTAAAATGTACGCACCGGACAAGCCGAAAGGGGAAGTGAGTTTCGTAGCGATCCGCCAGACGATTGAGCCGTTTGGTAGCAACAAGTACAAAATGGCGTTTGCCGGCATCGAAACGAGAAATGTATCCGCTTTAACGGTGCGCCGTGATTTTACGTTATGGATTTTAGGCGTGGGTGGAACGATTTTTATGATTGGGGTTATTCAAGGAATGTATTGGAACCATCGCCGCATTTGGCTTAAGCGAGTAAACGGGGAAGTATGGCTTGCGGCCCATACGAATAAAAACTGGTTCGGATTAAAAAATGAAATTAAATCGATCATCGAAGGAACAGGGTTAACGATGCCGATCGATCAGGTGGGAATGGAGAAGAAAGCAGCGCAAGGAGGGAACGAGCATGGTGCAACTCAGTAGCACATTGCTGTATATCGCATTTGTTCTATATTTGATTGGAACGCTCTTTTTTGGCGGCACGATTCGTGATAAAAAAGGAGCATCGCGCACGAGTCGCTGGGCAACGATTGGGATTACAGTTACGATCGCAGGATTTATTTCCCAATTAGGGTATTTTATTATAAGGTGGATTGCGGCGGGACACGCGCCGGTCAGCAACTTATTTGAGTACATCACCTTTTTCGGGATGATGCTGGTCGCCGCCTTTATCATTATTTATTTTATTTATAAAACAAGCGTGCTCGGATTATTCACATTGCCGATCGCATTGCTCATGATCGCTTATGCAAGCATGTTCCCGCGCGAGATTACGCCGCTTATTCCGGCGTTACAGAGTGACTGGTTGAAGATCCATGTGACGACAGCGGCCGCTGGGGAAGCGATTTTGGCGGTTAGTTTTGCAGCGGGACTCATTTATTTAATTCGTGCTGTCGATCAATCGAAGCCGAGCAAGCGCACGTTTTGGTTGGAGTTTGTGCTGTTTTGTTTGATCACAACGCTCGGCTTTGTCGCTGTTTCGAGCGCATTTAGTATCGCTGGTTATGAGGCGAAGTTTAAATGGATCGACAAAAACGGCATGGAAAAAGAAGTAATCTATAATATGCCAGCGCTCGTCGGTCCGAATCAAGGACAGTTAGAAAAAGAAAGCGCTGACCGTTTTCAACCGCTTGCCGAAATGCCAGCGATTATTAATGCGAAAAGGTTAAATACTGTCATTTGGTCATTGTTTGGCGGAGCGGTGCTTTATTTGTTGTTCCGACTTGTGTTGCGGAAGCGCGTGGCCGCCGCTCTTCAGCCGCTTGTGAAAAACGTCAATTTAGATTTAACGGATGAAATTAGTTATCGTGCGGTGGCGATCGGATTTCCGGTGTTTACGCTCGGTGCGCTTATTTTCGCGATGATTTGGGCGCAAATTGCGTGGACGCGCTTCTGGGGATGGGACCCGAAAGAAGTATGGGCGCTCATTACGTGGCTGTTTTATGCGGCGTTTTTACACCTTCGCTTATCGAAAGGATGGCATGGGGAAAAATCGGCATGGCTTGCGGTCATCGGTTTTGCGATCATCATGTTTAATCTTGTAGCCGTGAACCTTGTCATTGCCGGTCTGCATTCGTATGCCGGTATGTAAAGAAAAGGGGATGTCTCTCGGAGATGTCCCTTTTTCAATTGCATCTTTTCTATATTTTGAATGTTTACTTCGGGAAAATGTAGATAAAATATTCGTGTTTTTGTAAAATAGTGAGCAAGGGAGGATGTTCATATGGATAAACAAGTGAAAATTTTAGTAGTCGATGACGAAGAACGCATTCGTCGCTTATTAAAAATGTATTTAGAGCGCGAAGAATACGTGATTGAAGAGGCCGATAACGGGGATGATGCGCTCAAAAAAGCATTAGAAAACGATTACGATCTCATTTTGCTCGATTTAATGCTTCCGGGCAAAGACGGGGTAGAAGTATGTAAAGAAATTCGCGAAAAGAAAGCGACGCCGATCATTATGTTAACAGCAAAAGGTGAAGAAGCAAACCGCGTGCAAGGGTTTGAAGCGGGAACGGACGATTACATCGTCAAGCCATTCAGCCCTCGCGAAGTTGTGTTACGCGTGAAGGCATTGTTGCGCCGCGCCGCCAATGCAACTTACATTCAAGCAGATACGACCGCAAAAGATGTGCTCGTTTTCCCGCATTTAACGATCGATAATGACGCGCATCGCGTGACGGCGGATGGAAAAGAAGTAAGCTTAACGCCGAAAGAGTACGAGCTACTTTTATTTTTGGCGAAGTCGCCGGATAAGGTGTTTGACCGCGAGCAGTTGTTAAAAGAAGTATGGCATTACGAATTTTTTGGCGATTTGCGGACGGTCGATACGCACATTAAACGGCTTCGTGAAAAGTTAAACAAAGTGTCGCCAACAGCAGCAAAAATGATCGTGACCGTTTGGGGAGTTGGCTATAAGTTTGAGGTTGTGAACGAATGATGCGGTTTTGGCGAAGCGTCGTCGGAAAATTATGGGTTACTATTTTACTGCTTGTATCATGCGTTTTGTTTGTGTTAACGATGTTGCTTCTGAAATTTTTCGAAACGTACCACGTACAAGAGGCAGAAAAAGGGCTAACGCAACTGGCGGTAAAAGTGGCAGAAGTGATGAAAGAGCGGCAAGATGAAGCGCTTGCCCGCTCGATTGCTTCATCGCTCGTCGGCGATGCATCAAAAGCAATCATCGTGATTGACAAAACGCATTACTGGTATTTGCCATCGCATTCTGAGCGTCGCGATGTGCCGCTATCGTTCATTGAAGCAGACGAAGAGTTGAAGCAAGCATTCACGAAACAAGTGAAAAAGAAAACGTATTTGCCAAATGTGTATACAGAAAACGGAAGAAATAGCCAGTGGCTTATCGTCGGCGTGCCGTTAACAACCGCAGACGGAAAACACGGAGCTGTGTTTGTCCTCCAATCGTTAAAAGCGGTTGAGGATACGACGCGACAGACGACAAAGTTTATTTTTTTAGCCGCGTTTATCGCGATCGTGCTCACGACGGTGTTTGCATTTTTTTTATCGACGCGCATTACGGCGCCGCTGCGTAAAATGCGCCAAGCGGCTTTTGAAGTGGCGAGCGGCAAGTTTGACACGAAAGTTCCGATTTTAACTCATGATGAAATTGGCGAGCTGGCGAGGGCATTTAATCAAATGGGAAGGCGCCTGCAATTTAACATCAATGCGCTGAACCAAGAAAAAGAGCAACTGGCGAGCATTTTAAGCAGCATGGCCGACGGGGTTATTACGTTTAACCGTGACGGGGAAATTTTAATTACGAATCCACCGGCGGAGCGGTTTTTGCAGGCATGGTATTTTGAGCAAGGAAACGAAAGTGAGATGATGGCTGCGCTGCCGCCGCAAGTAAAAGATTTGTTTACACGCGTAGTGAACGAAGAGCAAGAACAGGCGACGGAAGTAACGTTGCAAGGACGGACGTGGGTCATTTTAATGACGCCGCTTTACAGCCAAACGGCGGTGCGTGGGGCAGTCGCCGTGCTGCGCGATATGACGGAAGAGCGGAGGCTCGATAAGTTGCGCAAAGATTTTATCGCCAACGTGTCGCATGAGCTGCGCACGCCGATTGCGATGCTGCAAGGGTACAGCGAAGCAATCATCGATGATGTTGCGGCAACAGATGAAGAAAAGAAAGAAATGGCGAAAGTGATTTATGATGAGTCGCTCCGAATGGGGCGGCTTGTTAATGACTTGTTGGATTTAGCGCGGATGGAAGCAGGGCATATGACGTTAAATGTCGAGACGGTTCAGCTACGACCGTATATCGAGCGGATTATTCACAAATTTCAAGGGCTGGCGAAAGAAAAGGAAATCGATTTATCCGCTGAATTTCGCAGTGAAGACATGCATATGACGATTGATCCGGACCGAATTGAACAAGTGTTGACGAACTTAATTGACAATGCGCTTCGCCATACAAATGAATACGGAATGGTGAAGGTGATCGTCGAACGAAGCGGTGATGCGGTCACGATCCATGTGCAAGATTCAGGCTCAGGCATTCCGGAAGACGATTTGCCGTTTGTTTTTGAACGTTTTTACAAGGCGGACAAAGCGCGTACGCGCGGCCGTTCGGGAACAGGACTTGGGCTTGCGATTGCCAAAAACATCGTCGAAGCGCACAAAGGAACGATCACCGTCCATAGCAAACTTGGCGAAGGCACGACGTTTACGTTTACGTTGCCGGTGCAAAACAATCGTTCATAAACTCTCGCGACTTGTATTCGCGGAAGTTTACAACAGAACTGAACAAAACCGCGTTCCAATGGCTCGTCGATACAAAAAAGCAATATACGGTCAAAGACTTTGGTTCTGTATTTGAGCGCTACATTAACAACTGAGCACGAAAACAACCCGAATCGAAAGCCGGTTCGGGTTGTTTGAAACCTATAAAAAAGGATGGCTATTCGACTCTCGTTGATGGTGCAAATACGTTTCTACATAAATTCGCTCAGCATCCGATGCGTTTTTCGCTCCTTCTTTCGGATGGATTTGGATGTTTCGCTTTTTCGCTACTCGATCGACCAAAAAGCCTAAAGCAAGCAGACTGCCAATCAGCACGATCCAGCCCACGGGTTCACCTCCTATTTTTTGGCTCTTCACCGAAAGTTGTACTTGACTATTTCAGAACACGCCTTCTCTGTGCTTATAAGGAAAAATCAGTAAATCAGATTTTTCGTACACGGCGGCTCAAGAAAATCCCCCGCTTGTCAAGTACATGTTGTGGTGATGAACCTATTTTTTATTATTATACCATAAAATACCATTAAAAGGTGTGCGATGAGCAAAAAAACGTATTTTTTCTTAGCAATCGTTTTTTCGATCCAAACCATTGTGCAAGGGATAGGATTTTATGAAAATAACAGCTTGAAAAAAGCAACATTATTCGTTTTATCGCTGCTTGCCTTTATTTTCTTTTTTGTATTCGCAAGAAAAAAAGAGAGAAAATAAAGGACATTTTTTATTGCCAAACAAAGCCACTTCCTTTAATATTATAACTGTCAATTGTTCGATTATTTTATACAATTGCATACAAAGCAAAAAAGGTGTCGAAAGACTTAATAGGGAATCTGGTGCAAGTCCAGAACTGTCCCCGCAACTGTAAATGCAGACGAAATGAAATCACCACTGTACGGCAAGGTCGTATGGGAAGGTTCAAAGTAGGAGGAAGCATGAGTCAGTAGACCTGCCTTTTTTGCGTAAGTTTCCTATCTTCGGGGAGTGAGATGGCGAAACGGCAAAGGGTGTAGTATGTCCGCATGATGTCGTTTCCCGCTCATTCCGTCCGGAGTGAGCGCTTTTAATTTTCACACCATACATACAGGAGGAGAAAACATGAAACAGTGGAAGCATTACGCGCTGCTCGTTGTTTTTGTGCTGACGCTCGGCTTGATCGCTGCGTGCGGCAACGACACAAGCAAACAAACGAGTGAATCGAACGCGAAACAAGAAACGAAAGCGGTGTTCCCAGTAACGGTAAAAGACGGCTTAGGCGAGGACGTTACGATCAAAGCCGAGCCGAAAAAAATCGTCTCGCTCATTCCAAGCAATACGGAAATCGCTTATGCGCTAGGATTAGGGGACAAAATTGTTGGCGTGAGCGATTTTGATAACTATCCAGAAGATGTGAAAAACAAAGAAAAAATCGGCGGTATGGAATTTAACGTCGAAAAAATTATTTCTTTAAAACCAGACTTAGTGCTTGCTCACGCTTCGAGCGCCCATAACTCGAAAGATGGGCTAAAACAGCTAAAAGACGCGGGCATTACCGTACTTGTCGTGAATGATGCAAAATCGTTCGATGATGTGTATCATTCAATTGAACTGATCGGCAAAGCAACCGGCACGACAGAAAAAGCGAATGAAATCGTTGATCATATGAAAACGAAGTTAGAAGAAATAAAGGAAAAAGCGAAAAACGTAAAACAGCCAGTGAAAGTATGGGTAGAAGTATCACCAGCGCCAGAAATTTATACAGCTGGCAAAGGGACATTTATTGATGATATGTTGCAAGCGATTCAAGCGAAAAACGTAGCCGGTGACCAAGAAGGGTGGCCGATGTTCACCGAAGAAAAAGCCGTTGCGCTAAACCCAGACGTCATTATTACGACATACGGCTACTATGTAAAAGATGCCGTCAACCAAGTGTTGGCGCGCCCGGCTTGGAAAGACGTTCCAGCGATTAAAAACAAACGGGTGTATGACGTCAACTCCGACTTAGTATCGCGCCCAGGTCCACGACTTGTCGAAGGAGTAGAGGAACTTGCGAAAGTCATTTATCCGGACGTCTTTAAGTAATGCGGCAGTTTATGCGATTGCTATTTTTATAGTGATTATAGCGATGTTATTAGGGATATCGATAGGCGCTCTATCGATTCCCTTTTCTACTATTATCGACATTTTTTTGTCGCAAATAGGAATGGCAAGTAAACACCATATTCCAGACAATCTTGTACAAATCGTTTTAGCGATTCGTCTGCCGCGCGTCGTCCTCGCTTTTTTCGTCGGCGCATCCCTTTCGCTTGCCGGTGCAGCATTTCAAGGATTGCTAAAAAATCCGTTGGCTGATCCGTACACGCTCGGCGTTTCATCCGGCGCTTCCGTTGGCGCGGTCATCGTTCTGTTCTTCCATTGGCAATGGCCGTGGCTTGGCACTTTTACGTTGCCGTTTGTGAGCATCGTTTTCGGAATGGCTACCCTTTTTCTCGTGCTTTTGTTCGCTAGAAAAGTGGACCGACGTCTTTCGGTTGAAACGATTATATTAACCGGCATTATTTTTAGCGCATTTTTTAGTGCCTTGATTTCCTTAATGATCGCGTTAACGGGCGAAGAACTGCGGCAAATAATAGGCTGGCTCATGGGAAGTGTAGCGATGCGCGGCTGGAATTACACGCTTATGATCGCTCCGTTTTTTCTTATCGGTAGCGTATTGCTCATCGTAAATAGCCGTGAACTGAACGCGTTTGCCTTCGGCGAAACGGTCGCGGCCCATATCGGTGTCAACGTCGCAAAGCGCAAACTTTTGATTTTAACCGGCGCATCGCTATTGACGGGCGCGGCAGTCGCTGTTTCCGGTGCGATCGGCTTTGTTGGTTTAGTCGTTCCGCATATGGTTCGACTGGTGATCGGACCGAACCATCGCCTCCTTTTGCCGCTGTCGCTTTTATACGGTGGCGCGTTTTTAGTGCTAGCAGATTTAGCCGCGAGAACGATTATTTCGCCACGGGAATTGCCGATTGGCGTCATTACGGCACTGATCGGCGCCCCGTTGTTTGCCTATTTATTTTTGAAAAGAAAGACGTGAGAAAGATGCTACAAGTCAACGATCTATCTTATCGGTACGATAACAGCCAAGTGCTGCAACGTGTGACGTTTTCTGTCGAAAAAGGGGAATTTTTCGGCATTTTAGGACCGAACGGCAGCGGAAAAACGACGTTGTTAAAGCTGTTAAGTAAAGAACTGCCGTTGCAAGAAGGCACAATCACGCTCAACGGAACGCCGCTTGCTTCGCTTTCGCCAAAACAGTTGGCGCGCTTTGTCGCTGTTTTGCCGCAAAGCGCTGAAGCCGCGTTTGGTTATACGGTGAAAGAAACGGTGGAACTCGGGCGCTATGCCTATCAAAGCGGGCTGCTTCCTGAATGGACAGATGCGGATGAACAGGCGGTTCATGCGGCATTGGCCAAAACCGGCTTACTTACAAAACAGCAGCAATCGATCGACCGTTTGAGCGGAGGAGAACGTCAGCGCGTCTATTTAGCGCGGGCGCTCGCTCAAGAGCCGAGTTTGTTGCTATTAGACGAGCCGACGAATCATATGGATATTGCCCAACAAGTGCATTTGCTCGATCAGCTGAAACAATGGACGAACGAAAAACGATTGACGGTAGTGGCGATTTTTCACGATATGAATTTAGCAAGTGTATATTGCGATCGCCTGCTTTTGCTTCATGAAGGTAAACTTGTTGGGATTGGCGAGCCTAGTAAGCTAATCGAAGAAACGACCATCCAGCGCGTGTTTGGTGCAGCGGTGCGTCGGCAAGCACATCCGGTATTACCGGCACCGCTTTTGACATTTCTGCCCCGTATCGAACGAACGGACGTAGGCGAGACGCTGTCTGCGCTTACTGTGACGACAACGGACGAACAAATGGTTGTAACGACGCCGAAGCCGTTTAAAGTGCTCTCTTCTGCCGTCGTTGGTGCCGGTTTTCAATGGGCGAATTATTTTGTCAATCGCCATGTGCCGAAACAATACACTTCTAGTGACCCGGAAGCGGAAATGAAACAATATTTGCGCGAGCGCTCGTTTGATGTGCAACAAACGATTGGCATGATGACGGCGGTCTATGTCGAAGACGCCGCGTTTGTTTACGAAAAAGATAGCGGCGTTTCCTTATGTGTAATGGTGACGGCTGGCGTCGGCAATGCGGTCGATGTCACGAAAGCATGGCAGCAAAACGCTTCTTCATCGGTCGGTACGATTAATACGATGATTTTCATTGACGGATCGTTGACAGATGCGGCGTTTGTGCAGGCGGTCATGACGGCGACGGAAGCGAAAACGAAAGCGCTGAGCGATGAAGGAGTAGTTGATCCGGCGACGAACACGACCGCTACTGGCACATCGACCGACTGCATCGCCATCGCCGCGTCGCAATCAGGGACAGAATACGCGTACGCGGGGTCAGCGACACCGCTTGGAAAAGCGATCGGCCGTGCGGTATATGAAGCGACAATCCAAGCGTTACGAAACTATGAAAAGCGGAAAGGGGAGCGCCGATGATTTATCATTTATACGCGATTGTTGGTGCGGTCATCCTTGATGGATTCATCGGCGACCCGCGCTGGTTGCCGCATCCCGTGCGAGGAATGGGGGCGCTTATTGCCGCGCTTGACCGTCGCCTCAATAAAGGGCGTGCTCGGCGGATGAAAGGGATTTTGGCGGTAATCGTCGTAATCGGTATTGTTTACGCGCTCAGCTTTGCGCTTGTTGCGCTAAGCTACCGGCTATCGACGGTGTTTGGGGTCATCGTCGAAGCGGTGTGTATTTTTACGACAATTGCAGCAAAAAGTTTGCGAGAAGCGGCATGGGGCGTACTCGTTCCGCTTGAAAAAGGGGAAATTCAAACGGCGCGGAAAGAACTGAGCATGATTGTCGGCCGCGATACGGAAGCGCTCGATGAGCCGGAAATCGTCCGTGCCTGTGTCGAAACGGTGGCGGAAAATACAAGCGACGGGGTTACCGCTCCGCTTTTTTATGCGCTCATCGGCGGCGCGCCGCTCGCACTTGTCTATCGCGCGATCAATACGTGCGATTCGATGCTCGGGTATAAAAATGAAACGTACCGCGAGTTTGGCTGGGCGTCCGCACGATTGGACGATGTGTTAAATTACGTGCCTGCTCGATTGACGGCATGGGTGATGCTTTTGGCTAACAGCCGTTCGCTCCGCCGCCACGCTCGGCTACTATTGCGCGATGCCTGTAAGCACCCAAGCCCAAACAGCGGCTGGGGGGAAGCGGCGATGGCAGCGATTTTAGGTGTGCAGCTTGGCGGAACGAATACATACGGAGGGGTTATATCGGAGCGTCCGAAAATTGGCGATGCCGTGCATGCGCTAACGAAAGAGCATATTCGTCAAGCGGTTTCCGTTATGTGGCGAACTTTGTTTGCGTTTGTTTTACTGCTGTTAATAGGGGGGATGATCGTTGAATTGGCCATTGCACGGGGCAAATCCGCACCGTTTCTATGAAATAATCGGTTTACCGCTTCCTGAGCGGCTGCTTGATTTTAGCGTGAATACGAACCCGTATACGTTGCCGCTTTCGCTTTGGCCTTCGCAGGCGGATTTTTGTCGTTGGGCAAGCGAATACCCCGATCCAGAGGCGAAAGAATTAATTCGCGCGCTTGCACAGATAGAACAGCTTTCTGACGAGCATATTTTCGTCGGCAATGGGGCGTCGCAATGCATTGATTTACTCGCCCGATTATTTTCCGGGAAACGTATCGGCATAGTAGAGCCGACGTTTTCTGAATATCGTCGGGCGTGCGTGGCAAATGGATGCGTAGTAAAGTCGGTTGTTTCGACAGAAGAAAGTGGTTGGATGCATGAAATGTCGGAGCTATTTGATTTGCTCGAGCAAATCGACGTCTTATTTCTTTGCCAGCCGAATAACCCAACTGGCACGACGATGGATAAAGAACAGTTCTATTCGCTGTTGCAGGCAGCAGATGAGCGGGGAACGTTTGTTGTCATTGATGAGGCGTTCTATCATTTTTGGGACGATGGGTATACAGCATTGCCGTGGATTTCATCGTTTGCCCATCTTATCGTCGTTCGTTCGTTAACAAAAATCTATCATTTAGCGGGGGCGCGCATCGGCTATGTAGCAGCGAACGAAACGATTGTCCAAAAACTAAAAGCGCTGCAGCCGGCGTGGAGTACAAGCCGAGTGGCGCAACAGCTGGCGCTCCATTTTTTGACAATGAACGAGTTTGTGGCACATACGCGCTCGAGGATTGCTCGTGAACGCGAGCGGGTGACGTCTTTATTGCGGAAAGCAGGATATTACGTTTCGCCATCGGTTGCCAATTTTTATTTGTTGCGGCCGCTTCATCAATCGGCGGAAGCGCTATTGTACGACTTGTTAAGAGAAGGTCTTGTTCCGCGCCATACAACCAATTTTCGTGGCCTCGACGGTCGTTATTTGCGCTTTGCCGTTAAAACAAAAGAGGAAAACGACCGGCTACTATCTTTCTTAACAAGGTGGCTGCCATGATCGTCTTTATTAGCGGCGGCGTGCGCAGCGGAAAAAGTGGGGTAGCAGAGCGCTGCGTCCGGTCGTTAGCTTTGCGTCGAGGTGCGGTTCATTACATCGCCACAGCGAACGTGACCGACGACGAAATAAGAGAACGCGTCATTCGCCATCAACAAGAACGCCGCTTGCAGCCAATCCAATGGGTGACGTGGGAGCAGCCGCGCAATGTGCATGAACTCACCGGTCAGTTTCGCTCAGAAGATGTTATTTTGCTCGACTGTTTGACGAATTGGTTGGCAAACGAACTGTTTCATGAACAAGGCTGGGAAAACGAAACATATTGCCGACAAAAGGCGGAGCAAATGTTGACCACGATCACGCAACTCGCCACCGTTACGAAAGCGGTTGTTATCGTGTCAAACGAAGTTTTTTTCGGCGGTGTTCCGCAAGATATAGGAACATATCATTTTATGAAAATGCTCGGCTGGCTCCACCAGCGCATTGTTCAGCTCGCTTCATGCGCCATCGTTGTGCAACATGGCATCCCGATTGTGAAAAAGGGGGACAATTGCTTATGATGATATGGCACGGGCTATGTTTGGCACTTCAGTTTTTAACCGTTTTTCCGCTAGGAAAAGAAGTTCCGTGGGAAGCGAAAACCGCGCGCTGGTCCGTTCGAATGTTTCCTGTTGTTGGCGTATTGGTTGGCAGCGTGCAAGCGATTATTTATTGGCTTTTCGTACAAACACCGGTATCGCCTTTGTTTCTTTCGCTTTCCCTTTTGTTTTTGGCGATTTTCTTATCGGGGGGCTTGCATGCGGACGGTTGGATGGACGTCAGCGATGCGTTTTTTTCTTATCGGGATAAAGAGCGCAGGCTCGACATTATGAAAGATTCACGCGTTGGAGCGTTTGCAGTTTTATCGATTATTTTTCTTCTTTCGTTTCGGTTCGTCTTTTTATATGAGGTAATGCATCAGCACGTAGCGCCGGTTGTATTTATCGTTGTACCGTTTTTTTCCCGGTCGTTTATGTCGCTTTTGTTGCTCTATGGGAAGTTGGCAAAGCCGACAGGGATGGCAGCGGCGTTTCGCGAACATGTGACGAAAGGGGATGCTCGCTTTATTATCGTTTTGTTAAGTATAGGGATAGCAGGCTTTAGCGTCGTTCGTCCTGTCGAAACGATTTTACTTGCGATCGGTGCTTTTTTTAGTTTGCTAGGCGCGCGTTCGTTTTACGAACGGCAGTTCGGCGGCATTACCGGCGATATGCTCGGCGCATTTGTCGAAGGAACGGAGGTGTGGCTATGGTTCATCCTTTGGCTCTTACCTTTCTTCGTCACGGCATGACGAAAGAAAACGAGGAAAAACGTTATATCGGTTTTACGGATGTTCCGCTGCCGGAGCAAGAAATTCGTCGGCTGCGGAGTGTTTCCCTCGATGCTCGTATTGATCTCATGGTGACAAGCGATTTACAGCGTTGTCGGCAAACGTGCGCATCGTTGCTCGGTCATTTAGCTGTTCCTGTTTATACGATGCGCGAATGGCGCGAAATAAATTTTGGCGAGTGGGAAGGAAAAACGTTTGCGGAGTTGAAAGAAGTAAAAGAGTACAGCGAGTGGCTCGACTCGCCGTTTTCTACCGCTCCGCCTAACGGAGAACATTATCGCGATTTCCAAGCCCGAATCGAAAAGGCGCTGATGGGAACGATTGCGCTTGCTAAACGATGTTCGGCTTCGCACGTAGTGATCGTGACGCATGGCGGGCCGATTCGCTATGTGTTAGAACGTTATGCACCGATGGCAAAGTCGTTTTGGGAATGGACGGTACCGTTTGGCGGTGGATTTACACTGATGTCGACAATGGAGCGATGGGAGGGGCGAGAACGATGCATTTCATTGTCGGAGGTGCGTTTCAAGGGAAGAGAAAATGGGTGTATGAGTACTACCGACTTACGGAAATAAACTCATACCGTTGGTGTAGCGGCTATGAACAAGAGGCGTTTTGGCCGAGTGAAGCGACGGAGCGCATCGTTATTTTTGAGGGAATGGAAGTGTTCATTCGCCGCTTGCCGGATAACAAGCATTGGAGTGCGTTTTTTCAAGCATGGCACGAATGGGAACAACAAATGGATGGGCGAAAGGTCATTTGGATTGGCTGCGACATTACGCAAGGCATTGTGCCGATGGAAAAAGAGGAGCGAAATTGGCGCGATGTGACCGGATGGTGTTACCAGCAGTTGGTGAAACGATGTGACCGTGTCGACCGCATTTGGTGTGGGCTAGCGGAGCAAATAAAGGGGAGAGAGAAATGAAGCTGTATACGAGAACAGGCGATAAAGGGAAAACGAGTTTGATTGGCGGGCGTGTCGATAAAGATCATTTGCGCGTCGAGGCGTACGGTACGTTGGATGAAGTGAATTCGTTTGTCGGTCAGGCGATGACGCTGCTAGAAGGAGAAGCGTTTCAAGACATTTATGCCGAACTGCAAAAAATTCAGCACGAACTGTTTGATTGTGGCGGCGATTTAGCAATTGTGAACGGAAAGCTGCCGTACAAAGTAACGGTGGAGATGGTGGCGTTTTTAGAGCAGCGAATCGATGAATATATTAAAGAAGCGCCTCCGTTAGAGAAATTTATTTTGCCGGGCGGTTCCAAAGCGGCGGCTGCGATTCATGTGGCACGGACGGTGACAAGAAGAGCGGAGCGCTGCATCGTGTCACTCAGCAAAGCTGAACCGATCAACGACATTGTTTTGCAGTACGTCAACCGACTTTCCGACTACTTTTTCGCAGTCGCTCGCGTCATTAACGCTCGTTTAGGCGTCCGCGACGTCGAATACGAACGAAGCGCGATTGTGTTTCGAGAGAAAGACGAACAATAATCGTCATAAAAAAGGGAGAGTATCACGTCATATTCTTCCTTTTTTTTGTTATACAATTTTGAAGATGCCGCTGTAACAAAAACGATGATGGTCGCGACTAATGCAGTAGAACGGGAGGGGAATGGATGGACTCCATTTTCGATGAACTGTACGAAAAATATCATCAAGATTTGTTTCAGTTTTTATTTTATATGGTACGAAATCGAGAACAGGCGGAAGACCTTGTTCAAGAAGTATATATGAAAGTATTGCGCTCGTACGATCGGTTTGAAGGGAGAAGCAGCGAAAAGACGTGGCTGTTGTCGATTGCGAAGCATGTCGCGATTGATTTTTTTCGCAAGCAAAGAAGTTGGCGCTACAAAATCATGAAAACGTTCGACTGGACAGTACAGCCGCTGCACGATCCTAGCCCGTTGCCAGAGGAGATCGCTGTTCAAAACGAAGAAATTCAGCTCATGTACCGCTGCTTAGGCGGTTGTACCATTGATCAGCGACTTGTCGTCGTGCTTCGGTTTATTCAAGGACTGTCGGTAGCGGAAACGGCCGAAGCGCTTGGCTGGACGGAAAGCAAAGTGAAAACGACGCAGCACCGGGCGTTAAAACGGCTCAGGCAGCAAATGGAGGAAGAAGCAGCGAAGGGAGGTTGGCATCATGAGAAAATCCCGATGGAATGAGGAAGAGATTCAATCGCTATTGAAGCAAATGCCACAGGTGAAGGATCGCCGTTCGAAAGAAGCGATTTACCGGCACATCGAGTTCACTTCAACAAGCAAGCAACGCAGCACGCGCATCGTTCCAACGGTCGTTTCGCTAGCAGCCGCCTGCCTATTTGTTGTGATCAGTGTATCGCTTTATTCTTCCTCACCTACGAATGAAAGCAGCAAAGAGCAACAGCCGAAAATGTCCATCACGATGAAGGCGAAAGAATCAGCGCCGGAACAAAATAGGACGCTGCAAGCAGATCAAGCGGCTGCTGTTTCTTCCCGTGTCATCATGAGCGGAAAAGCGGTCGTTTTCGGTCTCCCAGATAAAAGCGCTCAGACGATCATTCCCATTAGCTTTGTAGCAAACGAACAAATCGCGCGCGACAAGCAAATAGAAGCGGCGAAATCGCAACTTGCGGAATGGGGACTGGACAGCCGCTGGTTTGACGGGGTAGGACTTTCCGCTGCCGTTGATCATCCGGACGTGTGGATCGTTCGCCTTCCGAAAACCCATCCGGTTTTTTCAAGCGGTTCTACGGGCGAAACGATGTTTCTCGCGAGCGTAGAAGAAACGGTCCGCTGGCTAGGAGGAACGAGCGTGCAATTTTTTACGGACACGAAAAAAGGCATTGATTTACCGAATACCGGCCATCTTGAAGCGATGACCATTTCGCCGAAAAAGCGAGCGTATTATTTTTACCAGCTGGATCACTCTTATCCGCTGTTTTTAGCGCCGTCATTACAGGAGTTTGCGACGATTGAAGAAGCGCTTTACAGCATGCAACATGTGACCGGCGATCTGTTCCGTCCATCGATTGCGAAAGAAGTGCATATTGCCTCCGTCCAAAAACAAAACGACGGCCTCGTTGTTCAATTTGCCGCTGACTCGTCGTTTTCTGATTCCGCTATATCGCAATGGATGCTCGAGGCGATCTTGTTGACGGCGAAAGAATTTCGTTTTCGGTCGGTCACGTTTACCGGCGGAAGCGTCGATCATATCGGACCGTACCGGTTCAACGAAAAAATCGAGGTGCCCGTCGCACCGAATCCGGTGCCGGCCCACTAACCGTTCGACAGGTGCCCCACCACTTTTGTGGCACCTGTTTCTTTGCTATTTTTTCTCAACTATACTTTTCTTCAGCAAACTGTATAAATTTCTCAATGGTCCATAGTCTGTGCTGATATGCTGCTGGATAAAATGAATGATACGGTTTTGGAACGACTAGAATTACTTTTTCTGCTGCCATTTCATCTAATTGGTTTGGAGATATCCCTTGTTGAAGCGTTAATAAGTGTTTTTCTTTTATCCTGTCCGCTTCGTTAAGTATTTGTCTCCATCGATCTTTGCAAGTAGTTTTTACTCCTAAGAAGATTAAATCTGTTTCAGGAAATGAAAAATTTGCATATGCATCATTTGAGGGAAATAAAAAATCCGGTTTTTTATTTCCTTCCGATTTGCCTGGATGGCTAAATGGAATGTTATAGGAAGTTAGCAAAAAATCTACATGATGCTCTAAAGATTTTCCAGCTCGGCTTTTTCTTCTATTTAACACACTGTTTGCAACGGTAATAAGCGTTTCCAAATCATTGAAAGGCTTTGTTAGATAGTCTTTATATACATTTTTTTCAATCGCCCTAAATACATTATATTCCGTTTTCACCCACTCTAGGAGGATATGGTCAGGTGAAAATGCTTTTTTCTTATATACGCATTTATGCACTTTTCTTGCTGTTTCAGCAAGTTGAATCGTTTCAGGAAAATCATTAAATAAAGCAGAAACTTTCTCAATCTCTTGCTCTAGTTTTGCAGATAAGTCAATATCTTTTATCGTCCCCTCATCGTATACTGCATGATTTTCCATAATTGATAAAGAAAATGTATTCAAAAATAGTTCAATCTCTTCTTCTGTGTCTAAAATCCAAACTTTAAAATTCTCATGGTCAACCGGAATAAAGATGATTAAATTTCCGACTTGCTCTTCTTTATGGAAAGGTGATTGATTCCAAAACCTGGTAAGCCTATATTCATTTCGCGTTCCCTTACCATAGTAAATGACGCGGCTTTCAAACGGAATATAACCTTCAATATAGACTTTTATAAATTTATCTTTATTCTCCCCTTTTCTCCCTTTTTCCTCAAAAAAGATATGCCAAGCTTGTTTTGCGATGTAAATACCTGCTTGGTGGGCTCCTGTCAAATCGGCGTCATTAGCAGAAATTATTTTGCAATAAAAGCGACCAAACTTCTTGGCCGCTCCAATTGCACTCATCAGTTTTTCGGAATTATTTTGTTGCATATTCGATCTTTCCCTCTTTCACATTCAGATTGTTTTCGATCATTTCATCCTTCTCGATAGCTTGGATCATTTTTTCTGCGATTAATTTCACGACGGGAACAGCAACGCTATTTCCAAACTGTTTATATGCAGCGGTATTGCTAACTACAATCTTGAATGTTTCTGGAAAACCTTGTAAACGAGCGCATTCTCGTGGAGTCAATCTCCTAGGATTTTTCCCTTTTTGAGGAATTAAAATTTCGCTTCCGTCTTTATAGTATCGAGCAGATAATGTCCTGCTGTAAGAGTTAAGATCAGCTAGTCCATATCCAAATCCGTTGCCTTTTTTAGCGTGTTTCTCTTTATATGATTGAAGATATTCCCATAGTTTATCTGATAAAGTATATTTATCTTCTACATTTTCTTCTAAAATCGTACGAAGCGCAGGTCCTTTTTCGGGGATTTTAGGAAATTCAAATTTGATGGGCTTTTTAAAGCCGACAATATAGATACGTTCGCGATTTTGTGGGACAAGTCCTTTTGCATTTAATACCGCATCGTACACTGTATAACCTAATTCGTACTCTAACACATTTTTTATGATTCGGTATGTTCTACCTTTATCATGGCTCTTAAGGTTTTTTACATTTTCTAACAAAAACGCTTGCGGTTGTTTTTCTTTTAGGATACGTGCAATATCAAAAAACAATGTTCCTTGTGTTTCATCGAGAAAGCCGTGCGGTTTCCCCAATGATTTTTTTTTGCTGACACCCGCAATAGAGAATGGTTGACACGGGAAACCGGCTAACAAAATATCGTGGTCAGGAATATCTTTTACATCAATCTTTCTGATATCTCCATGCGGTTTCTCGCCAAAATTAGCTATATACGTTTCCTGTGCCTTTATATCCCACTCAGATGAAAATACACAAATACCATATGGTTCGAAAGCAAGTCGCATACCTCCGATACCAGCAAAAAGATCAATAAACCGATATAACAAATGGAACACCTCCCTCGAACATTTGTCCTAGGTTCATTATAGCAAATTTTGTTGTTGAGTGGTTGTTGAAGTGTTAAAATATTATAGCCTACTTTGGCAATACCCTAACAGAGAGGGTTGATACAAGTGGCAACAATCGCAATTTATTATCAAATGAAGGTAAACCAAAAAATAGAAGAAGTAATTGCGTTCATAAATGACTTCATTCGACAATTAGAAACGGACAATGTTATAAAAGGTGTATTTATCGATCAATATGCGGAGAGAAGTGAGTTTTATGAATTACTTCACTCATCGTCAAATAAAATTGACATCATTTTCCTTGAAAAACCGTTAGAAGATGAATTTGATGAAAAGCTATTGCTGGAGATCGCCAAAATAGAAAATATACAGATTAAATATTTTAGCGAATTACCACGAACTCCCGTCGAATAAAACCAGTTCTAATCGTTCCTTTTTTCACATAATACATATATGGCTGATATCACGAAAGGGAGGAACGAAGCGATGGAAGATGTGGTGAAACGGTTGCTTGCGGTGGCAGGGATGGTCGTGTGCATTCGCTTATTATTTATGATCGGGCTTGCCAATTAACATTTTGAAAATTCATGAAAGTGATTGTCCTCCCGCTTATTAATAGATATAATGAGAAGAAAAACATAGCGGGGAGGAGATTACAATGCTCACAGACTATCATAACCATTTAGAGCGGGGAACGCTGACGCTCGATTATTTAAAACAATTTACAAACGAGGCGGCGCGAAAAGGGATTCAACACTTTGGTATTTCGGAACATGCGTATCATTTTTACCAAACGAAAAACATTCTTTCCAATCCGTGGGTGGAAGAGCGTCGTTACTACGACATGGCTGACTATGTCCGTTTATTCCATGAAGCGTGGGATGCAGGAATTGATGTGAAAATGTCGGTGGAAATGGATTATACGCCAGGAAAACATGAGGAAATGGCTGAATTTATTCGCGCGTACGATTTTGATTACGTCATTGGCTCGATTCATTGGGTCGATGATTTTGGCATTGATTTGGCAGAATATCGGAAAGAATGGGAGCGGCGAGATTTATATGATACATACCGCAAATATTTTGACCAAGTTGTGACGTTAGCGGAGTCGAATTTGTTTGACATTATTGGTCATTTGGACTTAGTGAAAATTTTTAAATACGTTCCAGAAGATGAAGAGTTTTTGCTTGAACAGTACGACCGAGCGACGACGGCGCTTGCCAATTCGAAGACGTGCGTCGAAATTAGCACCGCAGGGCTGCGCAAGCCGGTAGGAGAGCTATATCCAGACAAGCGGCTGCTGCAAATGTGCTACGATAAAAAGATTCCAATCGTGCTTTCGTCCGATGCCCACGTGCCAGAACATGTCGGTGCTGATTTTGACAAGGCCATTGCCCTTGCGAAAGAAGTTGGCTATACCGAGCTAATGACATTCCATAAAGGCGAGCGAAAAGCAGTACCGCTAGGATAAAAATGAAAAAGGAATGGGGTTGCCCATTCCTTTTTATTTTTTATACTTCTAATTTTTTGGCGGTTTCAATATCCCCGATTTCAATCAGTTTCTCTAACAGCTCCTCATCGAGCGGCTTGTCTAACGAAAGCATCATAATCGCTTTTCCGCCGGCTTGCTGACGGCCGACTTGCATCGTCGCGATGTTGACATCGTGGGCGCCTAATACGTTACCGACTTTTCCGATCATTCCTGGTTTGTCGTGATGTTGAATATAAAGGAGGTATCCTTCCGGTGCGAAGTCGATCGAAAATCCATCAAACTGAACGATGCGGTCGCCGTAATTTGGAATGTGCGTTCCTTTCATCGTAAACACTTTGTTTTCGCCATATACCGTTAACGAAATGCAGTTCGCATAGCCGTGCGTTTCGTCAGAAAACTTTTCGCCGAACGTAATGCCGCGCTCTTTTGCGACCATCGCCGCATTTACTTCGTTAACCGTCGATGCCACGCGCGGTTTTAGGAAGCCTGCGAGCAAGCTGCGTGTAATGTATGTCGTTTCTAAATCAGCGACTGTCCCAGCATACGTAACCGTAATTTCTTGCACAGGAATATTCATAAATTGCGAAGCGAGAATGCCCATTTTTTTCGCAAGGTTATAGAATGATTGAATTTTCGCGTACACATCTTTCGATAACGTCGGCAAGTTGATCGACGATGTGACTGGTTTTCCTTCTAAAAATTGCAACACTTCTTCCGCCACTTGCGCGGCGACGTTCAGCTGCGCTTCGACCGTTGAAGCCCCAAGATGTGGTGTGACAATCACGTTGTCAAAGGAAAGAAGCGGATGATCACCTAACGGTTCTTTTTCAAACACGTCAAGCGCAGCACCGGCAACGTGTCCGTTTTCTAAAAATTTAACAAGTGCCTGTTCATCAATAATGCCGCCGCGGGCACAGTTCAGTAGGTAGACACCTTTTTTCGTTTTGGCGAGATTTTTTTCGCCCAGCAACCCTTTCGTTTCTTTTGTCAGCGGCGTATGTACCGTAATGATATCGGAAAGCGCCAGCACTTCATCAAGTGTACAGACGGAAACACCAAGCTTTTCTGCCCGCTCTTTTGTTAAAAACGGATCGTACACATGCACTTTCATGCCGAACGCGCGCGCCCGTTTCGCTACTTCTGAGCCGATGCGGCCAAAGCCGATAATACCTAAATGCTTACCGTATAGCTCGTTTCCGACAAACGCGTTGCGGTTCCATTCCCGCGATTTGACGGAAATGTGTGCTTGCGGAATGCGGCGAACAAGGGCGGCCATCATCGCAAACGTATGTTCAGCCGTCGAAATCGTGTTGCCGTTTGGCGCGTTAATAACGACGACACCATGTCGTGTTGCGGCATCGACGTCAATGTTATCCACGCCGACACCAGCGCGGCCGACAATTTTTAAATTCGGCATTTTTTGCAGCAATTCTTCGGTAACTTTTGTTGCACTGCGCACGAGTAATGCATCAAATTCATGCAGGCAGTCTTCGACTTCCGTGACCTTTTTTTGTACGACTTCAATTTGTTCGGATTTTCGTAGAGGAGCCAAACCTTCCTCGCTCATCGAATCAGACACTAAAATGCGGAACAAGATGATACACTCCTTTCTGAAACAACAATTTTAAATTTCTGATAATTTATCATAGGAACTAGCGTCTGTCAATGAAATCAGAAGAAGTCATACAAATGTAAGCGTTTTTAACAAAAATGTTCGGATTTTGGTCAAAAAAACCAAGTGAACAGATGTCCACTTGGTTTTTTGTGTTATTTATTTTTTGCTTCATTATAGCGGGCGATGCACTCGTCGATAAGCTTCGCCGCTGCTTCCGGGCCTTCCCATGTGCCGATTTCTGTTTTCTTGCCTTGTAGATCTTTATAGCGCTCAAAGAAGTGGGCGATTTCTTTTAATTTATGCTGCGGAAGGTCTTCGATGCTGCGAATTTCGTCGAAGCGAGGATCTTCCACCGGCACACCGATCAATTTTGCATCCTCTTCGCCGCTGTCGACCATATTTAAATAACCGATGACGCGCGTGTCGATGACGCAGCCGGGGAATGTCGGATTTGTCGTGATGACTAAAATGTCAAGCGGGTCGCCGTCAAGCGCAAGCGTATTTTCTAAATAGCCGTACTCTGCTGGATAAAACATCGGTGAAAATAACACACGGTCGAGCTTGAAAATGCCGCGCTCTTTATCGAATTCGTATTTGTTTTGGCTTCCTGTCGGAATTTCAATAAACGCTTCTACCACTTTGTTTTCAAAAGCCACCGTCATTTTCCTCCTTAACTGATATGTATACTTCTTTATTATAAAATAGGTTGACAAAAGCTAGCAACATAAAACCCCTCTTGTGAGAACAAGAGGGGGATTTTCTTATTCAAATTTGTTTGGATCACCATCGAATGGCTCATCAGCAACTTTAATCGAATCTGTTGGGCAACCTTCGAATGCGTCCATCATGTCATCGATTAAAATATCCGGCACTTCGACGATTCCTTGGTTGTCGTCAAGCGTCACATATGCGATGCCTTCATCATCGTAGTCGTAAATATCTGGAGCAGCGGCTCCACAAGCACCACAGGCAATACAAGTTTCTTTGTCAACGATTGTATACTTTGGCATGAAAAAAACCTCCCCAATGAATTTGCAACCATATGGCTGCGTGTTATGTAATAGAGAACACCTTCCCTATTCCTATAATAAAGCGCTTTGACAAACTTTTCAATAGAAAAGTCAAGTGAGAATGGCTTTCATAGCGGCACGGTGATAGTTTCTCCGATTCGGTATAAGTTTAAACGCGCTTAAACTTTTGATAAAATCAATATATATGCGCGAAAAAAGGAGGAAAACGTTTGCTGCCATATTTGCTTTTATATTGCTTGCATCGCTTCAACGGGGAGCGTTCGCTCGCGGCCGTCTACCACTTGCTTTCTGGGAAAAAATCAGCCCAAACGTTGCAAGACAGCAAATGGTTTCAGCTAGAGCACGTATTTGGCGTATGCAAAACGATTTCGCTTCTTGAGCTGGAACAAACAGCTCAGGAACTTTTGATGCAAAAATGGATCGTTTCGATCGATGAACGATCGTACATGTTAACAGAAGCGGGAAGAAGAGAGCTCGAGCAGTGGCTTCCGTCCGCCCGTTTTTTTGCTCATTTGAACGGCTCTTTCTATCATGCGGTCGATACGCTTTTTTGGTATCGGTTGTCTTTAGCGGTGCAGACGCTGTCGAACCTCGTGCATCGCTATAAATTTGCGCCGATTCACCGACATGAAGCAACATTGGCATGGGTGAAGAAATATTTTTTATCACAAACGAAACCGGCCCACGACTTGGCACAGGCGCTTTATCAAGAGCTTCATGCCCTTTGCTCGTCGCTGCCAGAAGAAGAAGCAACGATCTTCACATTAAGACTGACAAGCTTTGAACGAATCGGCTGGACGAATGAACAAATTGCGCTATTTTTTCGGAAAGACCCGCTTTACATTCAGCTTATGTTTCAGCATCTACTACACTATATGATGAAAAGGATCGAACGTGAGTCGCATTTGTTCCCTGTTTTGCATGAGTTTGTCAAAGATTTAGTGAAGCCTGTTTCGTTAACGTTATCCGCGCAAAAAACGTACGAATGGTTGCAGAAAGGAAAAACGATTGCGGAAATTGCGCGAATCCGAAAATTAAAGCGGAATACGATCGAAGACCATATCGTGGAAATTGCCGCTAACGTACGTGAATTTTCGATTGAGCCGTTCGTTGCGGAAGAAACGAGGCGCATGATTATGAAAGAAGCAACGCGGCTTGGCACAAGGCAATTAAAAAAGATTCGCGATGCGGTCGGCCATCATGTCAGCTATTTTGAAATTCGCCTCGTATTGGCAAAGGCAGGGGAGCTTCGTGCATCTTGAACAGCTTTTAGAAAAAACGTTCGGCTACCGTACGTTTCGTTTAGGACAAAAAGAAATTATTGAAGATGTCCTCGGAAAATATGATGTGTTGGCGATGTTGCCGACAGGCGGGGGAAAGTCAATTTGTTATCAGTTACCTGGCTACGTTTTGGGGGGGAACGTTTTAATTGTTTCACCGCTCGTTTCGCTCATGGAAGATCAAGTGCAACAGCTGAGAATGCGAGGAGAAAAGCGAGTCATCGCATTAAACAGTTTTTTACCCGATGAGATGAAAAAAGCGGCGTTAGCGAATTTGCGGTACTTCCGCTTTATTTATGCCTCTCCGGAAATTTTGCAGTCTCCGCTTTGGTTGCAGGCGCTCAAAAAAGCAGCTATCGCATTGTTTGTTGTCGATGAAGCGCACTGTATTTCACAATGGGGGCCTGATTTTCGTCCCGATTTTCTCAAACTAGGCATGATTCGTGCGCAACTAGGTCATCCACCTTGCTTGGCGTTAACGGCGACGGCAACGCCGGAAGTAATGAACGACGTGATTGAAACGTTGCAATTGACGAACGTTCGCAAGCACATTTATCCGGTGGATCGGCAGAATATTGCCATTCAAGTGGAATGTGTGGCTTCAGCAGACGAAAAACTAGAGCGGTTGCTTTATTACGCCAAAACGTTACAAGGGCCTGGGATCATTTACGTGTCGAGTCGGCAGTGGGCAGAAACGCTCGCACGGAAACTACAGGCAGAGGGGATGGAAGGTGTTGCGTATTATCACGGCGGGATGGATCCGGAACAGCGCATGCTCGTTCAGCAGCAGTTTTTATGTGATCAGCTACAAATCGTTTGTTGCACGAACGCATTCGGCATGGGAGTGAATAAGGAAAACGTCCGGTACGTCCTCCATTTTCATTTGCCTGGACAAATGGAAGCATACGTGCAAGAAATCGGACGAGCTGGTCGCGATGGGAAAAACAGCCTTGCGATTTTACTGTATACTCATGGCGATGAAGACATGGTACAATCGCTTATAGAGGCCGAATTGCCGACAGAAGAACAAATTCGGCTGTTTGTGGAACATGGATCATCAGCGCTGCGTTCAATGTTAGGAATAAGCGATGTGCAATGGCGACTGTTGCAATATCTATTCGAAAAAGAAGCTAGCGCGCATACAGCAGAAGAAATCGTCGCTAATCTGCGAGAGGCAATCGATAGGAGAAGGAAGTGGAAGCGAAAGAAACTGGAACAAATGCGCTTATTTTTATTTCGGCCATCGTGCCGCCGCGAACAAATTGTTTCGTATTTTCACCAGTCGCTGACTAACAAGCCAGAAAACTGTTGCGACCGTTGCACGTTTTCACTTGAAAGCTACCGTTTAAAGCGGCATGACGAGCCAGCATGGACGTTTTGCGGCTGGGAAGAAGAGCTGAAACGAATCTTTCGGAATGAGGAATACACATGGATCAAAGGGAACAAATCCAATCGATGAGCGACCGGGAAGTATTGCTTCATTTATATGTTACGCAGTTATTGCTGCTAGTCGCTTCCGCCCTCATCGGCGCATTTCTTCTTGATTGGACAACAGTTCGGCAGATGTGGCGCTTCGATTTTCGAGAAGTTGTCTTATACGGGGGCGGCGGGGCGCTTTTTGTGCTAGCGCTTGATTTTCTTATGATGCGCTATTTGCCGGAATCATGGTATGACGATGGCGGCATTAACGAAAAACTATTTCAAACTCGCTCGTTTCCGCATCTTATTTGGTTATGTGCTTTCATTGCTTTTAGCGAAGAATGGCTGTTTCGCGGCGTGTTGCAAACGCATTTCGGGCTATTTGTGGCGAGTGCTATTTTTGCTCTTTTGCATGTTCGCTATTTAACGAAATGGTTTTTATTTTCAATGGTAGTGTTGATAAGTTTTTTCCTCGGTTATTTATACGATGTGACGGGAAGCCTTTGGGTAACGATTTTTGCCCATTTTCTGATTGATTTTGTCCTAGCCGTCCACATTCGCCTTGACTATTTGCGAAAAGCATCAGGAAAAATGAGGTGAACATTGTGAACCGCACGCATGACCAAGCAGAACAGCTGCGCAAACAAATCGAAGGTCAGAACAAGCAAGAGCCGGATGTGTTATCGCTCCCACCGCGCAGCGAGGTGCATAAAGCAAAAGAAACAAAAACGAAAATGAAATGGAAAATCAAATATCCGCTCATCCGGCTATTGGCACTCTTTTTTATTTTGTTGCCGTTCGCCATTTTAGGCATTTATTACACGAACGACAAACCAGCTGTCGTGCCGGTAAAACAAAATGGTAGCTACGAGCCGATTGATATCGAAAACAAACCAACACCGTCTTCAGCGCCATTACGAGAAAACGCCTCGGAACCAACGTCGTCTTCAGCACCATCACGAGAAAACATTTCGGAAACAACCGCTTCTCCGGCGCAATCATCAGAAATGGAATCGGAACTAGCGACGGCTTCGAGGGCGAAAACAGTCGACAACCAAATGTCGGTTTCTCGTTCCAATGCGGCTTCCAGTGAACAACAAGTGATTACCCACGTCGTGCAAGAAAATGAAACGCTGTTTAGCATTGCAATGCATTATTACGAAACAAAAGACGGAATGGACATTATTAAAAAATGGAATCATTTAGAAACGGCGCAGTTGTATAAAGGACAAGTATTGCAAATTCCGCTGATCGATTTGACAAAATAAAGGGACGACGACGTCTCTTTTTTGTTCTAATTGGTGGCGCTTGTACATATGGTGGAAGTAAAGACGACATAAAGGAGAACGGTCGCAGTGAATGAGTGGCTTTCGGAATTGACGGATGAAGTGACAAAGCAAATGTTGCTTGGAGTTATTGAGAAAAAAGAAAAATGGGATCAATTGAAAACAAAGGTGAGGGCGCTGCAGGTTATGACGAGCGCCGGATGCATGGCATTTTTCAGTTATATCATTTGGAAGATCGTTTTTCCTTATGCCACCGTTTCTTCGATGATCGTGGTGTTTTTCAGTCGATTCGAGCACATGTTTATTTTGCTACTATTGGTGACGGCGTACTGGGGAATTTTGTTTTACAAAAAAAAGTGCGACAAAGCGGAGGAGGAATTTCATGCCCTTCGTTGCGAAATTATTCAAAAAAGCGCAGATTTATGGCGAAATGAAGACGAATGGAATAAACGGCATCAATGGTTCACCATCATGAAAACGGAATACGATATTAACTTATTTTATGAAAATAGCTGAATGCGCTCCGTCATTCAGCTATTTCCGCCCCCTAAAAAATTTTTTTTCGGTCACGCTCCTCTTTTAACAGTTCCACTGCTTCGCGGAAACGTTGCGCATGGATAATTTCCCGTTCCCGCAAAAAGCGAAGCCCGTCGTTTAAATCAGGATCGTCGCTCATATTAATAATCCATTGATACGTCGCGCGCGCCTTTTCTTCGGCAGCGATATCTTCATATAAGTCGGCGATCGGATCGCCTTTTGCCTGAATGTAAGTTGCCGTAAACGGCACGCCGCCAGCATTATGATAAAAAAGGGCGTTGTCGTGATTGACGTAATGAGCGTCTAATCCGGCTGCTTTCAGCTGTTCAGGAGTGGCATCTTTTGTCAACTTATACACCATCGTTGCAATCATTTCCAAATGGGCGAACTCTTCCGTACCGATGTCCGTCAGCAACCCAATTACTTTATCGGGAATTGAATAGCGTTGGTTTAAGTAGCGGAGCGCGGCTGCCAGCTCACCGTCGGCGCCACCGTACTGCTCGATCAAATATTTCGCTAGCTTCGGATTGCATGTGCTGACGCGCACCGGATATTGCAGTTTTTTTTCATAAATCCACATGTTGCTTCCTCCCCGATCTTATACTTGCCATGGCCACGGCGTTTCGTTCCAATTCCAAGGGTAGTTCGAATAACTGTTCCCGTATTGTTGGAGAGGACCGTACGTCGTTTCGTACTGCTTTTTTAACTGTTTCCGTTGCTGGGCAAGCTGGTTAAATTGTTGGATTGCTTGATAATCGTTCGGGTGCGTATCAAGATAAAGCGTTAAGTCGACTAGCGCAAAATCAACCATCTGCAGTTGTTCAAGTAATTCATAATATTCTTTCGGCATTTGCTTCATGAGCCATCACCTTTTTTCATTTCATACGGACTGTAATACGGGTCGTAAAACACTTTCCAAAGCGTCCCTTTTTTCAATGCTTCGTGGAGTGGAAATTGCGGCAAATTGCTTGGCTGAAAAGGGATATAAAGATTCGGTGGCGTGACGTACGTTTTGACGTGAATCGGCACGCACGGATCAAACGGGCTAACGTACGGTTCATATTGTTTGCGCGTCGTAAACACGATACCCCTCCTTTGCAATCGAACTTCAGTTTATGTTTATGACTCTTTTTTTGATTCATGCCTTTCTTTTTCGTTGAATACATGTAAAGAAAAGGAGGGATTCGATGCGTCGCCAGCTCGTTTTGCTGCTTGTCGGAAGCGTGTGTGGATACTTAATGATTGCATGGGCGCCCGTAGTCACCCCGTTTGTGTGGGTCAATTTTATTACCGATTTTACGTTCCATCCACTCCGTTCATTTTTAGCGATGGTTTGTTTTTTTGTAGGGTTTTTGGCGAATGCGGCCGTCGTTCGTACTTTATTGGAGGGATCGATTCGGCTCATGCTTCGGCAACCGGTTCGTTGGTGGGAGTGGGTGGCTAGTTTTGCGCTCATCGCTCCCTTTTACTGGCTATTCCAACTCAATGCGCGGCTTGCGCTATTATTTTTCATTTTTTCCGTTGTCTATGGTATCATATCGATAGATTTGGCGGGCAGTCGCCGCTATAAAAAGCTTTTGTAGGAGGCATTATGTGGGTTGCGGCTAGTTTATTATGTTTGCTTAGTTATATGTGGTGGGAAGCGCACCGAAACCGCGTCGTTTCCGTCGAGGTGGCATTACCTGATTTTCCGGAAAGCGTTCGGGCGTTGACCATCTTTTTTATTTCCGATATTCATCGGCGGAGCGTATCCGAAAAAATGATCGAGCGCCTCAAAGGAACCGCAGACCTCGTCGTGATTGGCGGGGATTTAATGGAAAAAGGCGTTCCGTTTGCGCGCGTAAAAGAAAATATTCGCCGGTTAAAGCAAATCGGCCCCGTCTATTTTGTCTGGGGAAATAACGATTATGAGGCGGACTACCGTGAGCTCGATGCGCTGTTATGGCAGGAAGGGGTTCGCGTATTAGATAATAGTGTGGCGATGTTTGAATCGGAAACCGGCGAAAAAGTAGCATTGATCGGCGTCGATGATATTAGCAAACGGCGCGCCCGCTTGGATTTGGCGTTATCGGATATAGATGAAGCAGCGTTTCGTATTGTCGTTTGCCATAATCCGGCCATTGTCCGAATGATTCGGCCAGAGCACCGGATTTCTCTTGTGTTGAGCGGCCATACGCACGGCGGACAAATTCGTCTCGGGCGCTTCGGGTTATATGAAAAAGGCGGCGTAAAACAAGTGAATGGCACAACGGTGTTGATTAGCAATGGCTACGGAACGACGAACGTGCCGCTTCGCTTCGGCGTTCCAGCAGAAACAAACTTAATTACGATTCGTCGGAGGAAGCAGTGCGATGACAAAAGGGAAGTATAACATTAAAGCGGTGTCTGCGATGGTAGGGATTCCGGCAGGAACACTAAGAATGTGGGAGCGTCGTTATCAGATGATCGCTCCGCAGCGAAGCGAATCCGGCCATCGCCTATATACAGATGAACAAGTACAATTATTACAAAAAATTGTTGCCAAAACGAAAGAAGGGCTAACGGTTCGTCAAGCGGTTGCACTGTTGGAAACAGAAAGGGAGCGCGCAGAGGCGGACGAGCGTTTCACGGCGTGTCTTCCGGCTGCTGCTTCATTTGATGCTCGGCAGTTGCAACAACTGTGGGATCAATGGATGAGCGTCTATCGTTTAGAGAAAGTCGTCGGCGAATTGTTTCCAGCGTTTCTCGCTAATCTTGATCAATGGGAACGTACCGGAACGTTGACGAATGCTCACCGCCAGTTTGTTCGTTCGCTTTTAGCCGCTAAACTGAGCATGATGCTTATGACGTTTTCAACGGTTTCTGCTGACAAGAACGTTTTTGTCGTTGTAGGGCCGGGGGAGAACGATTCGTTACCACTGCTTTTAGTTTCCATCTATCTTTGTCTAAAAGGTTCTCACGTGTTTTACATTGGAGAGTGCGTGGCCGAAGTGGATGTACTAGCGGCCATCGAGCAAACTCGGCCGTCGTTTCTTTTGCTCGCGTGTGATGTAACGACAACCGAGGGGAAACAATGGCTATCAGCGATTGAGCAACGCGCTTCTAACGTTTCGCTCGGTTTGGTCGGAAAAGGGACCGAACCCCATCCGCGTTATATCGGAAAGACGCAAGCGGAATGGGAGAAAAAACTGCATTTGTAAGCATATTATGCTTGTCTAAATGGCCCAAAACGATGTAAACTCAATAATAACAATAGAACCATTTACAGTTTTTTTCATACAATGAACATAAGAAGATGGCTGTGTAGGTAAGGAGGGGTGTTGATGCGTCTAGAACGCTTAACCCACAACAAAATTAAAATTTTCCTCACGTTTGACGATTTAATGGATCGCGGCTTGACAAAAGACGATTTATGGAAAGACACGTTTAAGGTGCAGCAATTATTTCGTGACATGATCGAGGAAGCAAGCGAAGAACTCGGCTTTGAAGTGAACGGTTCGATTGCGGTGGAAGTCTACTCTTTACCGGCACAGGGAATGGTTGTGATCGTAACGAGCGAAGACCAAAATTTTGACGTCGACGAGGAGTTCGCTGATGACGACTATATCGAAATGCAAGTCACGCTCGATGAGAGTGAAGATATATTTTACGAATTTCAAACGTTTGAAGATGTAATTCAGTTAGCTCATCGTCTGTCGACAATCGGCTGCGCAGACGGCACGCTGTATTCGTACAACGGCCGCTTTTACTTGTACGTATCCGAAGAACCGCCGATTGCGACCGATGATTTTATCGCCATTTTGGCGGAGTTCGGCAGTCCGGCAACGATCACGATTCATCGTGTGGCGGAATATGGAAAAAAACTAATGGACGATCGCGCAATTGAGCAGCTTGTTCGCTATTTTCCTGCCCGCTAATTTTTTTCAATCAGGTTCTTTCGCAAAAGGACCTGATTTTTTGTTTTTTTAGAAAACATTATTCATACATGTATAATAAAAGGAAAAATGATACATTCATTGATGTGAAAACGATGTAAACGGTTACAAAAGCGAAAAAACGGCAAAAAAATTGATTTTTTTGCTTTGCATAACCAAACGGAAGGTGTATACTATGACATGAAAGGTGGACAATATCATATAAAGTGATTTGTATGGGAGGTTTACGTATGGTAGCCGACAAGCATACGAGCGAGGAAAAGCATGAAGAGAAGCACGACGTTTTAAAAGCAACGCAAATCGTCATACATAGAGCGTTGGAAAAGCTCGGATATCCAGAAGAGGTATACGAGTTATTGAAAGAACCGATTCGCATGCTGACAGTGAAAATTCCTATACGCATGGATGACGGTACTGTGAAAATTTTTACCGGCTACCGTGCCCAACATAACGATGCGGTTGGACCAACGAAAGGGGGCATTCGTTTCCATCCAAATGTGACAGAACGCGAAGTGAAAGCGCTATCGATTTGGATGAGCTTAAAATGCGGCATTGTTGATTTGCCATACGGCGGGGGAAAAGGCGGGATCGTTTGCGATCCACGTAACATGTCATTCCGTGAATTAGAGCGACTCAGCCGCGGCTATGTCCGCGCAATCAGCCAAATCGTCGGCCCGACGAAAGACATTCCGGCGCCAGATGTGTTCACGAACTCGCAAATTATGGCATGGATGATGGATGAATATAGCCGCATTGACGAGTTTAACTCGCCTGGATTTATTACTGGAAAACCGCTTGTGTTGGGTGGATCACACGGTCGTGAAACGGCAACAGCCAAAGGGGTAACGATTTGCATTCGCGAAGCGGCGAAAAAGCGGGGCATTGAATTGGAAGGAGCTCGCGTCGTCGTTCAAGGGTTCGGAAATGCCGGCAGCTATTTGGCGAAGTTTATGCACGATGCCGGCGCGAAAGTCATCGGTATTTCTGATGCGTATGGTGCGCTTTATGATCCGAACGGGTTGGATATTGACTACTTGCTTGATCGCCGTGACAGCTTCGGAACGGTCACGAAGCTGTTTAAAAATACAATTACGAATAAAGAATTGCTCGAACTTGAGTGCGATATTTTAGTTCCGGCAGCGATTGAAAACCAAATTACGGAAGAAAACGCCCACAACATTAAGGCGAAAATCGTCGTGGAAGCGGCGAACGGTCCGACGACGCTTGAAGCGACGGAAATTTTAACGCAGCGCGGCATTTTAATCGTTCCAGACGTATTAGCTAGCGCTGGAGGTGTAACGGTATCGTATTTCGAGTGGGTGCAAAACAATCAAGGCTATTACTGGTCGGAAGAAGAAGTCGAAGAAAAGTTAGAAAAAGTGATGGTGAAAGCGTTCAACAACGTGTACGAAACAGCGCAAACTCGCCGTGTCGACATGCGCCTTGCCGCATACATGGTCGGCGTCCGCAAAATGGCCGAAGCGTGCCGTTTCCGCGGTTGGATTTAATTGCAATCGACGATAAAATCCCCTATCATGTTACGGTAGGGGATTTTTGTTATGAGGGGGAATCATCTTGAAATACGAACCAATCATTATCGTTGGCGGAGGACCGTGCGGGCTTGCGGCGGCGATTGCTCTGCAAGATGTCGGCTATCAGCCGCTTGTCATAGAAAAAGGTAATATTGTTCATTCGCTTTACCGCTATCCGACGCACCAAACGTTTTTTAGCACGAGCGACCGGCTAGAAATCGGTGGGGTGCCGTTTATTTCCGAGCGTCGCAAACCGAAACGGAATGAAGCGCTTGTCTATTATCGCGAAGTGGTGACACGAAAACAAATTCGCGTCCAAACGTTTGAAAAAGTAGAACAAGTCACGAAACAAACAGACGGTACGTTTTTCGTGAAAACGACAAAAGGGGAGTATCGAGCGAAGTACGTCATTGTTGCGACCGGCTATTACGATCATCCAAACTATATGAACGTACCCGGCGAAGACTTGCCGAAAGTGACGCACTATTTTAAAGAAGGCCATCCGTTTTACAATACGGATTGTGTCGTTATCGGCGGGAAAAATTCAAGCGTTGACGCTGCGCTTGAATTAGTAAAAGCAGGTGCACGCGTGACCGTATTGTATCGCGGAAGCGCGTACTCTCCAAGCATTAAACCGTGGATTTTGCCGGAATTTGATGCGCTCGTGCGCCAAGGGGTCATTCAAATGGAATTTAATGCGCGCGTACAAGAAATTACAGAAGATGCGGTTATTTATCGAGTTGGCGATGAAGTGAAATCAATAAAGAACGATTTTGTGTTTGCGATGACAGGATATCACCCTGACCACGACTTTTTAAAAACGATGGGCGTTGACATTGAGGCGGAAACGGGCCGACCAGTTTATAATCCAGAAACGATGGAAACGAACGTTCCAGGCATTTTTATCGCTGGTGTCATTGCCGCTGGCAATAACGCCAATGAAATTTTTATTGAAAATGGCCGTTTTCACGGAGAACAAATTGCCGCTTGCATCGTGAAGCGGGAAAAAGCCAATCCGCGCTAATCGGCTTTTTGCGATATCTTTTTATAATTCTGGAGTATTGTTTCCCTCCATGAACGGCACGAAAAGGTCATTCTCAATGAAGATACTCATATGGTATCATAGAATAAACAAACGGAAACGGGGATTTGTATGTTTGCGATTATTTCTGCCGGCATTGCACCTGGGTTAGCATTGCTCAGCTATTTTTATTTAAAAGATGAATATGAAGCCGAGCCGCTGTCGCTCGTGTTGCGTGTCTTTGTTTTTGGCGCGATTCTCGTGTTTCCGATTATGTTTATTCAGCACGTCCTAAAGCTAGAGGGAGTTGTCACGTCCGACTGGGCGCAAGCGTTTTTTTCTTCTGGGTTGTTAGAAGAGTTTGTGAAGTGGTTTGTCGTTTATTTTTTTATCTTTGACCATCCGGAGTTCGATGAACCGTATGACGGCATCGTTTATAGCGCCAGCGTGTCGCTCGGGTTTGCCACACTTGAAAATATTCTTTATTTGTTTGCTAACGGTGTCGAGTTTGCTGTCACAAGGGCGCTTTTACCTGTTTCCAGTCACGCCCTTTTTGCGGTGATGATGGGCTTTTACCTGGGAAAGGCAAAATTTCAAGGAAGAAGACAGCTTTATTTAGTATTGTCTTTTCTATTGCCAGTTTTTTTGCACGGCACGTACGATGTTATTTTGCTCACGCAAGAAAAATGGGCGTATTATATGGTGCCGTTCATGCTCATGTTATGGTGGATCGCATTGCGAAAAGTGAAACAAGCGAAGGGAATCGATGCTCGAGTTGCTATTCCTTCCATAAAAAGCCAAGCGTAAAGCTTGGCTTTTTATATCGCTTCAAAAGTGAAAAAATTTAGAAAAAATCGTTTACAAACAGGTGGTTAAATACTATAATTCATATATATTTAGTAGGATATAAAGAAAGGGGAAAAACAATGAGTATTGGTGTGGCAATGATGGGATTGCTCGTAGGCTTTTTAGTCGGTTTGACAGGTGTAGGAGGAGCAGCGCTTTTAACCCCTATTCTTGTAATGATAGGGATCCAGCCATCGATTGCAGTGGGAACGGACCTTGTCTATAATTCCGTTACAAAGTTATTCGGAGTCATTCAACATTGGAGGCAAAAAACGATTAATTTTCAGCTAGTGAAATACCTCGCGATTGGAAGTATTCCGAGTGCTGTTGCTGCGATTGGGATGCTACGTGTTTTTGAGGCTGAATTTCATAACCAAGAACAGATTATTAAACATGCGCTTGGGTATGTGCTTATTTTAGTTTCAATCGCTATTTTAATTCGTACGTTTTTTGATGAGAAGCTGAGACCTAATCGTTGGCAATTAAAAACGATCGAAGAAAAACGCGGATTAACTATCGCTATTGGTGCTGTTTTTGGATTCATTGTCGGGTTGACTTCGATTGGATCAGGATCGTTATTTGCTCTCGCGATGTTATATCTTTATCGCTTAAATGCTTCTGAATTAGTTGGAACGGATATTGCCCACGCGTTTCTATTAGTATCTGTTGCTGGGTTGCTTCATGCGAATGCGGGGAGTGTAAACTATGCTTTAGTGGGAAATCTTTTAGTCGGATCGATTCCTGGTGTGCTTATTGGCAGCACTTTGTCCGCTAAAGTTCCCACTAAACCTCTCCGCACGGTAATTGCAGGGATTATCATTATTAGCGGTATAAAACTAATATCTTAAATGGCCAATAACTTCATCCAATGAAACCGATGGATGTCTTGCTTTAGGCGAGACGTGCATCGGTTTTTTGTTGAAAGGTAAGAAAATTTTGAAGCTCTAGATCGTCATTTCCCTTGCTTTTCGTATGTATAAAAAGGAAATTTAGGCGAAAAATACAGATGATATTGTTGAAGGAGGGATAAGACATGAGTTGGCGAATCGTTGCATGTTTACTTGTTTGTTTACTAGTATATGAATGGCCAGCAAAGGAAGCGCATGCGTTTTCGAATCAAGTGATTCAACGCGGAGCGGTTGGTGATGATGTCATTGAATTGCAGGCGCGGTTACAATATATCGGATTTTACAATGGAAAAATTGATGGCGTTTTCGGCTGGAGTACATATTGGGCGCTTCGCAATTTTCAATATCGATTTGGCCTTCCGGTGGACGGTTTAGCCGGTGAAAGTACGAAAGCAAAGCTCGTAAAAGTATCGAAATATTATGAATCATTTGTGAAAGAGCAAATTCGAAACGGTAATTCGTTTACTCATTACGGCGGCAAACCGCTCAGCGAACAGGTGGAACGAAAAGGGAGCCGAAACCAAAAAGCTGCATCGTCTAGAAAGGTGACAGCGACAAACATTCCAAAAGGATTTTCGCAAAATGATATTCAATTGATGGCAAACGCAGTATACGGCGAAGCGCGCGGGGAGCCTTACATTGGGCAAGTGGCGGTGGCGGCGGTCATTTTAAACCGCCTCGAGCATCCGTCGTTTCCAGATAGTATTGCCGGCGTTATTTTCCAACCAGGAGCGTTTACAGCGGTCGCTGACGGACAAATTTGGCTGACGCCGAATGAAACAGCGAAAAAAGCGGTGCTTGATGCGATTAACGGTTGGGATCCTTCGGGTGGGGCGATTTACTACTTTAACCCGGATACAGCAACGAACGGGTGGATTTGGAGCCGGCCGCAAATTAAGCGAATCGGAAAGCATATTTTTTCCAAATAAAAAGGAAGGTGGTCAATATGTTACGGGTGTTGCTTATTGGTTTTTTGTCGCTTGGCATTGTCGGAACGGCGTATTGGGGGTATCGCGAGCACCAAGAAAAAAACGCGATTTTAGTACATGCCGAAAATAATTATCAGCGGGCGTTTCACGATTTAACGTACAAAATCGATTTGTTGCACGACCAAATCGGCACAACGCTCGCGATGAATTCAAGAACATCCTTATCGCCGGCGCTTGCCGAAGTATGGCGCATCGCCGCCGAAGCGCATTCCGATGTTGGGCAGCTGCCACTCTCGCTTCTTCCTTTTAATAAAACGCAGCAATTTTTGTCGCAAATCGGTGCGTTCAGCTACCGCACCGCTGTTCGCGATTTAGATAAAGAACCGCTCACAAAAGAAGAATATAAAACATTGAAGACACTTTACCAAAAAGCGGCAGATATTCAAAACGAGCTTCGCAACGTGCAGCATTTAGTGTTAAAAAACCATTTGCGCTGGATGGATGTCGAGCTCGCCTTAGCGACGAACAACCGTCCGAACGACAATACGATCATTGATGGATTTAAAGCGGTCGAAAACGATGTTCAATCGTTTTCCGAGGGAGCGAACTTTGCGCCGACGTTTACCACGATCACAAACCGAGAAAAAGGATTTATTCGAGCGCAAGGGAAACGAATCACGAAAAGAGAAGCGAAAGACGTCGCGAAGTCGTTTTTAGGGCTAAAAGGAACGGAAACGATCAAAATCGTTCGTAGCGGCAAAGGGGCCGACGAGCGTTTTTACAGTTTAACGATTTACGATCCGAAAACGAAAACGGAAACGTATATGGACATTACGGAAAAAGGTGGCTATCCGATTTGGGTGATGGACAATCGCCCGATCAAAAAACAAGCAATTAGCTTGTATGAGGCGGGCATCAAAGGAATGGAATTTTTAAAGAAACATCGTTTTACGAATCTTGAGCTTTATGACAGCGCACAATATGATAACGTCGCAGTATTGACGTTTGTGACGAACGAAAAAGGGATTCGCATTTATCCAGAGGCGATTAAAATGAAAGTTGCGCTCGACGATGGAACGATTGTCGGCTTTTCCGCCCGCGACTACTTAGCGTCTCCGCCGATTCACCAGTTTCCAAAGCCAGCGCTTTCGCTCGCACAAGCAAGGGCGAAGCTGAATCCGAACGTAAAAGTGATGGAAGAACGGCAATCCGTCATTACGAACGACCTCAATCAAGAAGTGCTTTGCTATGAGTTTTTAGGCACATTAGGAGACGATACGTATCAAATTTTTATTAATACGCAAACTGGCATGGAAGAAAAAGTCGACAAAATGCAAAATGTTGAACGCACATACGAATG
>NZ_JAPSMC010000059.1 GCF_026847645.1 Anoxybacillus sp. J5B_2022 | reverse complement strand
TAGTTCAATTGCAAGCTTGCCACCTTGTGAAGCGCCGGCTAGTATGATTTCATTTTCTTTCGTTAAATAGTTGTTTTGAAAAAGGTGATACAAATGTTCAATATCTTTTATCGCTGTTTTCTTATCATCCCAGCAAAAAGTTTCATATCCGCAAACTTGAGAAGATTGTGCAAAACCAAATATGTATTGTTTAAGCAGCTCTTCATTTTTCCAATATTCCGCAAAATCACGCGCATTATCTTTTCGCCAATGTAATGACAAAATGGCTGTTTTGTCTTTGTTATTTCCTATAACATAAAGTTCTGGAAATGACAGTTTTTGTTGCTCTTGCCAACGCTGTTTGCATATTTGCACGATGTGCTGAAATTCTTCCTTATCTTTAATTGGACTTAACATTTCTTCAGTTAATAACGTTTCCGGGTTCCACCAGACACCTTGCTCCATTGCTAGTTTTAACTGTGTTAATGCTTCGTAGGCTGATTAAGCTGAGCTAACAAACAAGATTTCCAAAAACTCGTATAATAAATCTTCTCGCGATACAAAACTTCAGCCTTTTCCGAAAGAATGAGCGCCTTTTTCCATTCTTTTTGCTCAAGTAATTGTAAAAATTCTCGATGCAGATCAATAAACTTTTTACTCATAGAACATTTCCTCCAACAATTTCACATCTGTTTCAAAAAAACCGAGCAACAGCCGCTGCTTTGCTTCATCCAATTCCAACCTGACTAATATGTGCAAAAACAAAACTGTTTGTTTAATTCAATTCGTTCATTTCAACTTCGTTTCGACCAGTAGATCGGCACGATACTTCTCTCCTGCCGTCACATCCGTAAACAGTTCTTCCGACAAAAACGACACGCACTGAAAATCAATATGCTCATGCACTTGCGGGAAAAAGAGAAGAATAAACTCTTCAAAAAACGTTTGGAGCAGCTCTTTAAACAACCGATCGTAGTCGACTTCCATATATTGCATCCTTTCCGAAAACTTCACATACTTTTTCGATGAAACACTCGAAACTCCTCCTCTCCCATCCATATTTTTTACAAAAACAAACAGAGAGTACGATGACTCTCTGTTTCTTCAAATCTCGATAATCCTCGGAAAGTGACAGGCACTGCGACCAATGCGCATAAACACCCATACATACTTACCATAATATCACGTATCCCTTTTATTACGCAGCTCAGCTTTAATTTCCTTAATATCAAATCTAATCTTGATTACAAAAAGTACAAAAAGTAGTACTAAAGCAATGATTAAAATTACAACACGTATATGAAACGGAATGAAACTAAAAAGAGAAGTGTAGAAAAGAACTAGCCACAGTAATGTAGGGATGATTCCATAAACATAAACAACGTTCTTTTCCTTAACAATCGCGAATAACCAATAGAAGATGAGAATGACATTATAAATTCCGTATATTTCATGAGATTCCACTATAGATCTCTCCAATAGCCAATAGAAGATGAGGATGACGACAAAAATTCCGTATATTTCATAGGATCTCATTATAGATCTCTTCCCCCTAATTCCCAGAAGCAGAATACCCTTTTCTAAAGCCATTCGCAAATATCGCTATATCAGGTATGAATCCCCATATTCCCATCGCTTTGATCGCTCTGTTGACTAACGTTTCTCTCCAACCACAGTAGCAAAATCTATTTTTTGTACCATCATTTTCAAATCACAGTTCGAGGATTTTCATATGTCCTTTTTGTTGCGTAGCTTAGCTTTAATTTCTGTGATCTGTAATCTAATAAAAATTGCTATACACAATATAAACACTACAACAACCACTAAGACACGTATATAAAGACGAATAAAGTTAAAGATAGACGTGTAAAAAAGAATAAATCCCAGTAATATAGGGATTATTGCATAAACATAGTCAATTTCTTTCGTCTTGATGATACGAAACAGTTGAGAATAGATTAGGATCACAAGGAAAAATCCATATATTTCATAAGCACCCATTACTAGCCCTCCTAGTTGCCTGCAGCTGAGTACCCTTTTCTAAAACCATTCGCAAATATAAAGATATCAGGTATGAATCCCCATATTCCTATCGCTTTGATCGCTCCTTTAGCTGCCATTTGCATCTCTCTATAACCCATTGTGTATCATGGCACTATTCAATAGTTCTTACGTATCCTTTCTACTTCGCAATTTACCTTTAATTTCTTTGACCTGTAATCTAATGAAAATGGCGATACCTCGTAGTGCTAGTCGAGCGTTAGGGTTCAACTAGCATCACAAGTTACGCATCATTCTTGTTTCTAAATTTTGCTTCTTTAATTTCCCTCTTTGCATTTCTAAAACCAACTACAATAAGCAACATATATACAATAACAACAATCCCGATACGTAGATAAGGGGGAATGAAATCAAAAAGAGTTGTATAAATAAAGATAAACATTAATAATATAGGAGCAACAACGTAAACAATATGACTAGTATCCTTTTTCTTAACAGCATAAAATAGTTGCCAATAGATAAAGACCACGAGGAAAATTCCGTTTATTTCGTAAGCTCCCACTATAAGCCCTCCTAGTTGCCTGCAGCTGAGTACCCTTTTCTAAAACCATTCGCAAATATAACGATATCAGGTATGAATCCCCATATTCCTATTGCTTTGATCGCTCCTTTAGCTGCTCCTTTGATCATCGTTTGTGTTGCTGCCTTTTCAATTCTCCCAGCTGCCAATCTCGTTTCTGCTTGGGATATCTTAGTTCTCACTTCTGCTTCTGTTTCTCTCCAACCATTACGGGCACCTACTGTAGCCGGACCTACCTTACTAGCAGTATTAGCAGCACCACTCCAATTAATTCCATAAGAAGCTGCTACATCCTTTAATCCTTGTTTAATTCCTGATTCAATTCTATTCCATGTAGACATTGCTAACCATCCTTTCCACTAGAAATGAAATGTAGTGATAAGTAATGAATAGCTGTATTCCATAGAATCATTTATTTATATAAAAAGCCTCCTTATCCTTACATATCCCTAAGAAAAATCAAAGCAGTGCCTCTTATATTTTTTCATCAAAATGATAGCTATAAAGATCGGGATACTTCTTACCATATGAGAGCTTTTCTCGCCTTATACGAAAAACACCTTCAGCCAGCTTCCTACCATTTAACAAATACAAAAAAAATTTATATTCGCTCGTTCCTTGAACATGCTCTAGGAGTTGCTTATGATCAAGCAAAATAACATGTACGAAAGTTCTATGATAATTTTCACTTTTTCCAGCTGGTATAACGTCTATATTTCCGTATACAAATTCACTATTATGTTCGATAATTATGACGACAGGTATGTCTCTTTTAATACAAGAAAATTCCATGAAAATACATAATTCTTGATCGTTTATGCTAAAATCACTTGTTGGATGCACTGGAAAAAGTACCTCTTGAACATTTTTTCCCACTCCCATACATGTTAAACATCTAACCAAGTTAGTATCCTTAAAATCCTCATTCATTTTTGCTAATAGGTTGATGTTTATTTCTAGAATTTTCTGCTTCCTAAAGAAAATACTTACTATATTTTCGTCCTTCTCATCCCCCTTTTCTATTACATGACCTAAATCAAAAAAACCATCAGTCGACTCGATACGACAAGAATTTTCCTTGAACTTCACCTCAATCTCCCTTAAAAAAGGTAAATACAATTTCACAACAAACACACCCAATCGTCGCAATATTCACAATAAAATTTTATCCTTATTTTTTTTTTTTTTGTCAATATATTACGATGAAAAAAGCATTCCTGTTAGAAAGGTTTTGGGGGACTTGAAAGAAAAAAGCCCTCTTGGTATGATGCAGGGGTACCAACAAACACCTATCATCAAACCAAGGAGGACTTACTATGAATTGTACACAAAATCGCAAAATTGAACAAGTCACGGATCAAACATTAGTGATTGGAATGGATATTGCCAAGCAAAAACATTTCGCGGCGATGGTGGACGCGCGGGGAAGAGAACTCAAGAAGAGGGTTCCAGTGCTCCAGTCGAGAGCCGGATTCGAGCAGTTTTATGCGTTGATTCAAGAGGCGATGAGGGAATTTGGTAAAACGGAAGTGATCGTCGGAATCGAACCGACCGGACATTACTGGTTGAACCTTGCCCATTTTCTCGAGGAAAAAGGGATCCCTTTGGTCATGGTCAACCCGATGCACGTCAAACGGTCGAAAGAACTGGACGACAACTTACCGACGAAGCATGACGCCAAAGACGCCCTCGTCATCGCAAGGCTCGTCAAAGACGGACGCTTTAGCTATCCACGCATTCTCCACGAGGTGGAGGCAGAATTACGGGCAGGAACCACGTTTCGAGAATCGCTGATCAAGGAACGGAATGCCGTCCTCAATCAAATGATTCGTTGGCTGGATCAGTACTTCCCTGAGTTTGTGCAAGTGTTTCCGTCGTTCGGAAAACTCGCATTGGCGGTTTTAGAACACACGCCGTTTCCGATGGATATCGCCGATCAGACGGTCGAAGGACTCATGGAGCGATACCGTCAAAGCGAAGGACTAAAATGTCCGCAAAAACCGAAAATTCAACAGCTGATCAAGGTCTCTCGCCATTCGATTGGCATCACGGAAGGACAACAGATGGCCCGTATCCAAATTGCCACGTTGGTTCGCCGATATCGCCAATTGGAACAAGAGATCGCATCGTTGACGGAAGAGTTAGTTGCCCTTGCACAAACAACGATGGAGTACGAATGGCTTCAAACGATCCCAGGGTTAGGCGATGCGACGATTGTAGAACTATTGTCGGAAATCGGGAGTTTTCAACAGTACCAAGATCCGCGCCAGCTGATTAAATTAGCGGGCTTGACGTTGAAGGAAAACTCGTCAGGACAACACAAGGGACAAAAACGAATCTCGAAGCGAGGGCGAAGACGGCTACGCACTCTTCTCTTTCGGGTGATGATCCCACTCATTCGTCATAACAAGGCGTTTCGGGCCTTACACGAGTACTATACGACACGTCCTGTCAATCCGTTGCGTAAGAAGCAATCCATCGTCGTGTTATGTGGCAAGCTATTGAAGGTTCTATACGCGGTTTGTGTGAAACAACAAGCATTTGATGAGGAACGAATGATGAAAGATATCTTCTCCTCCACTCAAGCACAGGCAGCCTAAAGCCGCCTCCTTTGACAAAAAGAGTGTTCTGAACAACCAGATGACACGGAGAAGCTGGCACGATTTTCTCCATTCGACCTCGAGTCCCTAAGAAAGCTTAGCCGGCCTCTGCCTGGTGAAGAGACCGAACGAAGGAATGTTGGCACATGGATGCCCAGAGACATGGGAGGGTTCGTCCTCATCAGCAATGCAGAGATCCAAGGTGCATCGCATACACATCCATCCACTGAAGGAAAAAATACCAAGCAGTGACCGCGAAGCGCACCCTAGATTGTTAGATATCAACAAAAATGCAAAAGTATGTGATGAGTTTTGTCGAAAAATATTTTTTTGGCACCCCTAAGATGCCAAGAAACCTTGATATATCAACATTTCTAGAGGGAGGTAAAATTTAAGTGATATATCAAAAATAGCAAAGAGGACGGAGAGGAAGATGGAAACGCTATTCAAGTTATGTTTTGAAATGGTGGGTGGATTGTTAGATTTTTTGTTGTTAGGTCAGTTTAATTACATCACCGCAAAACGAAAATTAAAACATCTGCAAGAAATAGGAATTATTGCACCACAAAAACCGTTCGATCGAAACACTATAAGGCATATATTAAAAGACCACCGCATTGCCACATGTTTATTTCAAGAACAAATTACAAAAAACTTATCCATGACAAAGATGTGCAAAAACAATTCAATGAAGCGATCAGCAAATATGTATAAATCGCCCACGACAAAGGTGGGCGATTTTTATTCCTCGCGCCAAATATCTTTCAGCGTCCATATATCAACAGAATGTACCGTTAAATCCCCACCTTCTGCAAATAATTCGATTCCTTGACTCGTTTCGGATGGATAAATCCTCCCTGTCATGACAAGCCGGCCGCCGTTGACAAATAGTTCGACAGATGAGCGATCGATAAAGAAATGAAACGTAATGACATCTCCTAACTGTCCATCTAGCACCGCTCGACGAGTGCCGCCCTCTCCTTTTCCGGAACGGTTTCGGTCAAACGTGACGATGGAGTCTTTCACATCATAGCGGAAGATCGTTTCTTCGCTTCCATCACTCGAACAGCCACTCGAACAGCGCACTTTGACACCAAATGCATTCCCACGAAAATCGGTTAACGAAAAGCGAACGAGCAACTCAAGCCGATCGCCTTCGACAGGGACTGTGTATGTTGCTTCATGTTGTTTTACTGAGATCGATTCCAGATGCGTATGCTCTTCGCGCAATAATTGCAACTCCGGCACCGGCTTCATCAAAAGTTTCTCATCATCTGTCAATTCCAAAAGACGCGGAATCGTTAACGCGCCCGCCCATCCGTGTTCTTGCGTCGGCATCGGAGACTCCCACATATCCATCCAGCCGAACAAAATTCGTCGTCCTCGTTCATCTTCAAACGTTTGCGCTGCGTAAAAATCAAATCCCTTATCGAGTTCTTCAAACGCTCCGTGTGTCAGTTTCCCTGTTTCCTCATCAAGCGTTCCGACAAGGTAACCGGTTTGATGAAGGTTTTGAAAGCGGTCGCCGACAGGCTCCATCCCTTGCGGTGAAAATAGTAATATATCTTTGCCGTTCAAACGGAATACATCAGGACATTCCCACATGTATCCTAAGCTACCATCGCTTTGTGCAAGGATGTTGACATATTCCCACTGACGCAGATCTTTCGACTTGTATAAAACGACTTTTCCGTTATTCCCCTCTCTTGTACCGAGCACCATATACCAGTCGTCGCCACGTTTCCACACTTTTGGATCGCGAATATGACCTTGGCAGTCAAACGGAGGCTCGGAAAGTACCGGATTGGCCGGGTCTTTTTCAAAATGGATGCCGTCTTTGCTTGTCGCTAAACATTGATATTGCTTCAATTCCGTTTGTTCCTCATTCAGCCAAACATTTCCGGTGTAAATAAGTGTGAGAACTCCATTATCATTCACCGCGCTTCCCGAGAAGCAGCCGCCTTCGTCGTACCATTCACTCGGCGCAAGCGCAATCGGTGCACGCTCCCAATGCACAAGGTCTTTACTTTTCACATGCCCCCAATGCATCGGCCCCCACTTTGGACTATCCGGATGAAACTGATAGAACACATGGTATTCCCCGTTCCATTGAATGAGTCCATTTGGGTCGTTCATCCAGTGAACCGGTGCCATAATATGGTATGCTAACCGATACGTGCCGTCCATTTTTTCTTTTGCTCGTTGTACTCGTGTTTCTGCTTCCTTTACCATTTCCTCATGTCTAGACAATGCAACCAACCTTTCTACATCATTTAATCGAACCATTCATAACCCCTTGAATAATATATCTTTGGGTAAACAAGTAAACAATGATCACTGGAATGATCGTCACTACTAATCCAGCCATTAATAATCCGTAATCGACAGAATATGTCCCGAAAAAGTAGAACGTAGACAGTGGCAATGTCCGCTCTTCCGGCTTAATTAAAACAAGGGACGGTAATAAAAAGTCATTCCAAATCCAAAGAACATTTAAAATCACAATCGTCATCGTTGTTGGTTTCAATAATGGAAACACTACTTGAAAAAAGATTTGCAAACGTGATGCCCCGTCAATCATCGCCGCCTCTTCTAATTCCAGTGGAATGCTCTTAATTAATCCATGATAAATAAAAACAGCTAACGATGCACCGAACCCGATATACATATAAATCAATGCCCACTTGCTATTTAAAAAGCCAATCGATCCATAAATTTGGACAAGCGGAATCATAATCGCTTGGAAAGGAATGATCATGGAAGCGACCATTAAGAAAAACAAAAACTTATTCAACTTACTTTGAATACGGACAAAAACATAAGCAGTCATCGCTGAAAAAATCGTAATCAACGCTACACTAAACACTGTAATAATCAACGAATTCATAAAGCTATTCGCAAAATTCATCTTTTCCATGGCACTTAAATAGTTCGCAAAATTGATCGATTTAGGTATGGACAATGGATTGGAAATGATCTCCGTTCGCTCTTTTAAAGAATTCAGTAACACTAATATAAATGGCAAAATATATAGACAGAAAAAAACAACTAAAACAAAATATCGCATCGCTTTCATTAAGGTTTTTGATACGTTCATTACGCTTCAACCTCCCGCTTCTTGCTCACATACACTTGAATCAGTGTAACGATGGCTACAATGAGAAACAAAACAAACGCCTCTGCTTGTCCCGCTCCGTACTTTTGTGATAAAAATGCTTTTTGATACACATACATCGACACGAGCTGTGTGCTCTTATACGGACCTCCATTCGTTAACGCAATATTTAAATCATACACCATAAACCCTCTTTGAAGAGATAAAAACACGCAAACAATAAACGATGGAACCATCAGCGGCAAAATAATCTTCCGCAACCGAACAAACGCGTTCGCACCGTCAATGCTTGCTGCTTCTAACAATTCTTTAGGGATATTCATTAATCCCGCTATATAAATGACCATCATGTAGCCAGAATATTGCCAAGTTGTCACAATGACAAGCGTCCAAAACGCTTTGTCCGGATCTGCCAACCATGAAGAGGAGAAAATGCCGATTTTAAAATGCTCGCCAATGTAAACAAGTACGTTCGAAAAAATGAACTGCCAAAGAAATCCGAGTATAATGCCTCCTATTAAGTTAGGCGTAAAGAAGCCCGCTCGAAATAAATTTTTTCCACGAATTTCTGTTGTCAACATATACGCCAAAAAAAACCCGACGACATTAATCAAAATAACCGTTAGTAGAACATATTTCATCGTTTTATACAGCGATGTCCAAAACGCAGTGTCATCTAGCACCGCTAAATAGTTCTTCAATCCGACAAACGAGTGATTCGCGGAAACTCCGTCCCAGTTGGTAAACGTCAAATAAATTCCATATAAAAACGGTAAAATAACAACCGTAAAAAAAGCGAATAATGTAGGGCCTGAGAATAACAGCTGAATTTTCAATTTATCGAAAAATTTTTGGCTGGACATTCATCGTCATCTCCTTGCTAAAAGTTGTGGAATAACGGCTAAACCCGTTATTCCACATAAACTAAAACTCTATTATTGTTGTGATTTCCAGTAACCTTCAATTTGCTTCAACAATTGTTTTCGATCGATTTTATTGTCTAAATATTGTTGCATGAACGCACCAACTTGAGACCAATGGTCAGGTGGAAGCGTAACCATAGATCGAAGCGTTTTATTATTGTTCATATACGCTTTAATCGATTTCGCTAATGGATCTTGCGGCTCTAATGTAATATTTTTGAACGCTGGGATGATGTTCGCCTTATTGACTAAAAAGTCTTGCCCTTTTTCATTATATACTAGCCACTCTAAAAACTTTTTCGCTGCTGCTTGTTGTTCAGGGGAGTTTTGCTCTTTGTCAATGATCAAGCGCTTCGTTACACCAACAGAGATTTGCGAGTTACCATAGTCATCTGGATTATCGCTAATTGGCACTGGCAAGAAACCGTAGTTGCCGTTTGTTGTATCAAATCCTTTAATTTGCGGCCATGCCCAGTTCCCCATAAACCAAAGACCGACTTTTCCTTTTCCTAATAACTCTGGTCCTTGCTCATACGTTCCTGACATCGGATCTTTCTTATTAATGTTATTTTCTTTTAATAAATCAAACGTATCTAATAGCCCGTTTAATTTTTCGTTTTTCGTCAAATCTTCTTTTCCTTCTTTAAGGTTTGTTAAAAACGCTTCCACTTCTTCAAACTTATTTGATTGTACGCTATAACCAATTGTTAAATAATGAGCCCCTAACGACCAATCCATTGGAGATAACAAATTGGAAGCTACTCCTGTTTTTTGAATTTTTTTGATTAATTCTGCCAAGTCTTTTCTCGTTTTAATCGAAGCAGGGTCAAAGTTTCCGCCTACTGCTTTATCAAGAACGGCTTTGTTATAAATTAAACCATATCCTTCAACCGCAAACGGGAAGGCAAGAATCTTTCCATCTTCTGTCTTCGCATCATCTAAACTACCATCAATAGCATCATTCACCCATTTTTCTTTTGATAAATCAAGCGCCTTATCGGCAAATTTTTTCACATCACCTGGATCCACCATTGCAATTGTCGGTGCATTTCCCGATGCATACATCGATGTTACCTTTTCAAATGGGGACTGGCCTGCAGCAGCTGGGATTACTTCTAATGTTATTCCAGGATTTTCTTTGCTAAATTCTTTTGCTGCTTCTTCAAGCTGTGCTTGAATTTCACCTTTCGAATTCAAAAACGTAATTTTCACTTCTGAACTACTTGTTTTCTTTTGTTCAGACTGTTGACTTTCCTTCGCGGAATTCCCACATCCTGCCAACAGTAAGGATAAAGATAATACTGCGGCTGACATCATTTTTAGTTTGCTCAAATTAGTTCCCCCTCTTTTTAAAAATATTTGTCCTTCTACCGTGATTATATTAAAGCGGTTTCAATATGTCAATCGTTTGACATAAAAAATGTTAAACGATTGATATATTGTAAGAAAAGCGCAAAGCGCCCGCCTATCGGCGAAGATCGCACAAGCCCCACCGAGGAGCGCTCGAACCAAGCACGGCTTGGTTCTGCGTGGGCAAAATCACTGAAGTTTCTCCATGTGTTGCCGCCGAAAGAAGGGGCGGATCGCATCACACCGATGGCGCTTGGAGCTAGACAGCTCCCCACCTAATTGTAACATTTTATACTTTCTTACCTTACAAAAAAGGTGTTGAAACGTTTATCACTTTCAACACCTTCCCTACATCATCACGTCGTCAACCGTTCGATCAACTCTACCGGAAACACATTCTCACGTTCAAACGGCTCTTCGTTTACTTGCTTCACAATCAATTCAACCGCACATTTCGCCATCTCTTCAATCGGTTGACGAATGGTCGTGAGTGGCGGAACAAATAACGAAGCAAGCTTAATATCATCGTATCCAACAATTTTAATATGTTCAGGAATCCGTCTATTCAAGAAATAACCGATTTGAATAAAATAGGCCGCCATGACATCACTACTCGCAAAAACACCATCGATATCGGGGTGTTTTTCTAACAAATTTCGAATCATCGCTTCGTATTGAGTGATGTCAAAAACATTCAGGTCCGTTTCAACAATCACCGATTCAATCCCATGTTCTTTACTTAATTCGATAAATGCTTGTGAGCGTTTATTGGCAAGCAATTGAAGCTGTAAATTCCCGCTTATATGAGCAATTTTTTTGCATCCTTTTTGAATGAGCAAATGGGTGGCCAACTTCCCCCCACCGTAGTTATCAGAGGAAATATAAGGAATTTCTTCACTAATGCGCCGATCAAATGTGACGATCGGATAATTTAAGTTCATATATTCTTCCACTTCTAGCGTATGGCTCCCCATAATAATGCCGTCTACCCGATTGCTTTTGAGCATCTCGATATACTCTTTTTCTTTTTTTCGATCCAACAACGAATTGCAAATTAACACTTTATAACCAATTAAATGAGCGTAATATTCAATGAAACCTGCTAATTCCCCGAAAAACGGATGAGATACAGTCGGAATAATGAGGCCAATTAACTTTGATTTTCGGCGATGCAGAGATCTAGCAATTTCATTTGGTTGATAGTTTAATTCTTCCATTGCCTGATATACTTTTTGGCGGGTTGCATCGCTAATATATCCACGATTATTTAATACACGGGATACCGTTGTTACCGTGACGCCCGCTAATCGCGCCACATCTTTAATAGTGGGCATATTTCTCCTCCTTGTTTCTTCAGTAAATTCACAGAAAATATCCATGAGCAAGTTTTGCTCGCCACCCAAGCATGAAAATAACCGTTCATGAACCCGTTATTTTCACAGAAAAAGAGCACCCCTTTCCTTACAAGACAAGATTAGGAAAGAAACGCTCACTATGAAAAGCATACCACATGAAAAAAAGATTATTCAATGTCAAAACGTTAAAACGGTTTCAATTTTTACCGCCACCCACTGCTCAAGATGATGATAGCAATACCACGAAAGCTAGGTGTGCGAATATAGTGCGCTTGGACTAGTGCATGTTCACTATTCATTACGCTTCCCCTTTTTCAAAAAATAAGCGTTTCCTTTGTTACACTACGTTTCATTACAGAAAAAACGAATCACGACGAATTTTGTTAACGTTTTTTTGGCATGCTATATTCATCAGCACGCAAGGAGATGACAGGATGAACATGCTGTCTTTATTCATATCGTTATACATGTTAGTAGTAGGTATCATTTCCCCTACCACCGATGATGCGAAAAAAACGAACAAAGACCAGCAAGAAATCGTGTGGGACGTGCCAACAACGAAAAAAGTCGTCGCCCTTACGTTTGACGATGGACCAGATGCCATCTATACGCCGCAAATTTTAGCCATTTTAAAAGAACATAACGCTAAAGCGACCTTTTTTGTCGTTGGCTTTCGTGCGGAGAAATATCCCGACATCGTCAAAAGACAAGCGCAAGAAGGGCACGAATTGGCAAACCATACGTACGAACACCTCGATTTCCGCGGCAAATCCGAGCAGACAGTCACTCGTGAAATCAAAAAAACCGAGAATATTTTATACGAAATAACCGGAAAGCGTCCGACGTTATTTCGTCCCCCGCTCGGCTATTACAACCGTAACGTGATCAACGCCGCGAGAAACGAAGGGTATACGATCGTCATGTGGTCAAGAGAGCAAGATACGTACGACTGGAAAAATCCCGGCACGAAAAGAATTGTTCGCCGCGTTGTTCATCATATTCAGCCAGGACAAATCATTTTATTTCACGACCACGGCAGCGGCAGTCGTCATCAAACGGTACAAGCATTGAAAGAAATTTTACCGATTTTAAAAGAAAAAGGATATACGTTCGTGACCGTTTCCGAGCTATTGAAACTTCATCCTAATTACCGCGATCTAAACCTTTAATCCCCCGGCCATGCGCTCATTCACATGAACGAACAAGTTTATTACTTGTTCGTTCATGGCCCACCATTTACCAACTGGTTCAACTTGTTATGGAGCTGCCGAAGAGATAGCCTACATACGCAAACAATATACCGAAAAAATAGCTGATCCCGAGATAAAAAACGCCATTTCTTTTTTCTCCATTGATGATCATTTGAATACTTTCCCATTTAAACGTCGAAAACGTCGTAAACGCCCCCATAAAACCAGTGCCAAAAAACAGCTGCCAACTTTCGTCAGGTGCACTTCCGGTAATCCAGCCTAATAAAAACGAACCAAGTAGATTAATGAGCAACGTACCGACTGGAAATGATGTCACCCGCGGAATAAACCACTGGCTGATGGCAAAGCGGCAAATCGCCCCGAAAAACCCTCCACTAACGACTAATGCTGCAGAAATCACGAATTACGCACCACCTTTTATTTTTTCTCAACCAATTTCGCGATTCGATAGCCACTCCACGAACAAAACAGTCCGCCCCATAAACTAAGGAATAAATACACAAGAGCCATCGGCCAAGCATGACGTTGGACTAACTTTAGAAAATCAACGCTAAACGTGGAAAACGTCGTAAACGAACCAATGAACCCTGTCGCAATCCCTGTTTTCATCCAAAGCGGAAACGATGGAATGCGCGCGGACCATGTCGCAAACCAACTTAGCAAAAACGAACCAACGAAATTTACAAGCAACGTTCCGACTGGAAATCCCCAAAGCCATGCGGTCGGAATCGAAACTCCTACATAATAGCGAAGCAATGCCCCAACCATGCCAGCAATGCCAACAACAACGTAAATCAATTCCTTCTCCTCCTAAACAAGCAAATATTTTCCTTAAAATGAATAAACCCCTACCAGCGCAACCTGGTAGGAGTCATCAGCCTCGCGGCAATTACGGCGAACTCCATCGCCTATGTAGCTAGCTGAATCTCCCGACGACTAAAGTCGCGGGGTTCTTGTGTACTGAAAAGTTTCTCTTGTACCTGCGTACAAGCACTTACTTTTGTTCCACAAGACTTTCATGGGCAAACACCTCGATGGTGCTTTGCGCCCTGTACGCCCGATTCAAGACGTTGGACTTTTCTTCTCTATAAAAGTAGCATACCATCTTTGACTACGTCAAAGCAATCGGTTCATCCCATGTCTAAAGACGGGCTACGCCTGCATGGGCTGTCTCCGATTGTAGTTTGTAATCGATCATCGTTCCACCATGCGGATGACTTTTTCCGTGCATCTTCATCACCAAACTTTCGCGATCTTTTTTCCACCCTTTATTATAGCGGTATATTTCGACGAGACACGGGAAAAATGTGACAACATCACGAACTACTTCTTTCCGAAGTTGGTAACAAAGAGCTCCCAATCGCAGCGCCCACTAGCGTCCGCTGCGTTCCGTCCGTATCGCTCCAAGACTTGAAAGCGTTTCTCGGTTAGAATGCTTTCCTAAAAATTTACCATAAAGTGATGCAAGCACTTGTTGAAACAGCATACCGAGAACAACCGGTATGCTGACTTTCGGCGGAAAATAGGTAGCTGCCAACACCGCACCAGCGCTAATATTCCGCATTCCGCCCGTAAACGTTAAAGCGATTGCATCGGTTTGTGAAAATTTCAACAGCCTTGCTGCCATCCACGAAAAGAAATAACCTGAGCTGGCGATGAGTAATACGACGAAACCAATAGAAAAAAGAGTTCGATTTGGATGGATTAAATAAGGCGAAACAACCGCACTATTCATCATAACAACCAATGCCAAGGCAATTTTTGAAACTGGAGACAATACGGCCTCTAGGCTTGCTTTCGTTTCTTTCTTTGCCCATTGATTCACGATCATCCCGAGCAAAGACGGAAAAATAATCATAAAAAATAAACCGGACATCATCTTCCAAGCGTCGATCTCCACCCGGTTTCCTGCAAAGACGAGCAAACTTCCCGGAACAAGAAACGGGGATAAAAACGTATCGATTAAGATGACTGCCAACGCAAAGGCAAGGTTTCCGCGAAGAATAGCTACCCAGATGAAGCTTGTCACCCCTGTTGGAATGACGACGGCGAGCAATAATCCGAGAACGGTTGAGTGATCCCCCCGAAAAAAAAGGTGTCCGATTCCCAATGCCCAAAGTGGCATGAACACATGAAGCAAGAACAAAACGGTTATCATCGGTATAGGATGAAAAAGCGCCTGTTTTAATGCCGAAAAGCTTAACCTTAAGCTACCTGCGAACGTAATGAGCGCAAAAACCCACGGAACGAACGAAGCATAGTGAACAAAAACAGGGGCAAACAGCACCCCGACGATGACGCTCGATGGAACAATGAACGGCAACGCCTTTTCCATGCGGCGGTTTATCATTTGTAACATCGTTTTCATCTCCAATTAATTATCATATATAAGTTGAAATTTTGTTTTACATCCAGCGGATCACTTCACCACGTTATATCATATCGGTTTGTATTTAGATGAAAACGGAAACGAAAAATCGGAAATTCTTTATTGCAACTTATATAGACACGCATACAAATATTCATTGATTTTACTAAAACGTTCATAAGCAACTTTTGCTCGCCACCCAAGGATGAAAATCACTGCTCGTGAACGAGTAACTTTCACAGAAAAGCAAGGAACGAAAAAATATCATGCGTGGAAAACGTTATATTCGGAAACACAGTAGAAACAAAAGGATGATTTCGATCGTCATATACTTCTTCTAGCCGCAAAGAATCGGAGCAAAGGACATATTTTTCAATCGTCTGATGTTGATAATCAGCGATCCAGTATTCCTTCACACCAGCCTTTTCATAGTAATAGCGCTTCAACAGCCGATCGTTTCGCACTGTGCTCGGAGAAAGAACTTCCACAACAAGATCTGGCGCGCCGTAACATCGTTTATTGCGCAGCTTTTCCGCTATCCTCAAAAACACCATCCATTCGAACAGTTGTTTCTTTAATATTTTACCATAAACCATCACAAATAAAATCGTATAAAGTTATGCATTACTAAAATAATTATATAACAGATATTGATTTTTATAATCTGTTATATTACAATACACTTAACAACACTACAAACACGCGAAAGGAGTCGGTCATCAATGGAAATGTATGCTCAAGCGTATCAACGGTATTTAGAAAAATGCAACGAATTTGGCATTCAAGCGATTGATCTCATCGAGTTTATTCGCACCTTAACGATCGAGCAAATACAGCACATGCTGCAACATTAAACAAATTGGAGGAAAAGGATGAATCAAGAGGCCGATGTAGACGTATAAATCCCCCATTCCTGCCGAAAGAATTGGATGGGGGATTTAATTTCAACACCGCTTAGCTCCTTGCAAAAAAAATCTCCAGCCGCTTCTGTGCAAGAGATTTTACTTACGAGGTGTTATTTTGTTCGTTTTCATGTAGCGTTTAAGTTCATCATAGAAATTTTCCCGTGTCCCGGCTAAAATAACGACAATGACATTGCCATTCTCATCATAATCAACGATATACGCAATTTCGTAGTTAATCCCTTTGTGATAAATATCGTAACCATACACTCCGGCTAAATCTCCTGTCTTCATCTTCCCTGCTTCTAACGGATGAGAAAGAATTTCCTGAAAGGATTTATAAAATCTCTCCTGCAGTTCCTTATTATGTTTCGTTATTTTCTTGATCGCTTTTTCCGCTTTTGGAAGTAATGCTAAGCGATTATTCGTCATCTTCGTGGAATAGCTCCTTTAATGTTTCCAACGTATACGTTTTCGCCTTCGGTCTTTCCTCGGAAATCATCTTTTCTAAAGCAGGGGATAGTTGGGATTTACGGTATCTAAACTCTTCGTACAGTTCTTCTCCCGTATACCCTTCGTTTATCAAATCTTTTAAAATAAGATCAGAAAAGTCAACACGATCTTCACGTATCGGGCGAATAATGAGCTTATTATCCGCTAGTTCAATTAACACTTCATCTCCAATGCCTAGCGCATCATAAAAATCTTTTGGTATCGTAATTTGTTTTTTACTAGATACAGATATACGTCTTACCAATTTTTTTTTGCGGTCAGGGACTTTGTCCATCGGTACTCGCTCCTCTACAACGCCGTTTTGTAGTACCAAAGTATTCCCTCCTCTTCGAAAAAATAACCTTAAACCTTGTTTCTTTGTTTCTTTGTTTTTATCATATCACTTACATGTAACAAAAAACAATGCCCCATTCGCGCAGATAGGCATAAAAAAGCACAGCTATGTATGTTAGACGTATAAATCCCC
>NZ_JAPSMC010000058.1 GCF_026847645.1 Anoxybacillus sp. J5B_2022 | reverse complement strand
ATCCATGTTGAAGGCGCTTACAAAAAGAGGGGGTAACATGGTGATGGAACAATTCATGCGCGACTTTTTTTTGTTTTTATCGAAAAATAAAACGTTGACCAAATTAGCGAAACGATATGGTTTGCGGTTTGGCGCTTCCCGTTTTGTCGCAGGGGAAACGATCGGGCAAGCGGTGGAAGTCATTAAATCATTAAATCAAAAAGGACTTGCCGTTACCGTCGACTATTTAGGTGAATTTGTCGATAATGAAAAAGAAGCGAACGAAATGGCGAATCACTGCATCGAAGCAATTGAAGCGATCGGCCGCGAAAAATTAAACTCGCAGTTGTCGTTGAAAATGACGTCGATGGGGCTTGATATTTCCGATGAACTGGTCATGCGTAACATGCGCGGCATTTTAGAAACGGCGAAAACAAACGGGGTATTTGTGACGATTGATATGGAAGATTATTCGCGCTGTCAAAAAACGATCGATATTTTTAAACAGCTGAAAACGGAGTATGACAACGTCGGCACGGTATTGCAGGCCTATTTATACCGCACCGAATCGGATATTGAAGATTTAAAAGACTACTATCCGAACTTGCGCCTAGTGAAAGGCGCGTACAAAGAATCACCGGAAGTGGCATTTCCAGATAAAAAAGACGTCGATGAAAACTTCAAAAAAATTATAAAAATGCATTTATTAAACGGCAACTATACGGCGGTTGCGACGCATGATGATGCGATTATCGAATACACGAAGCAGCTTGTCAAAGAATACAACATTCCGAACGACCAATTTGAATTTCAAATGTTATACGGAATCCGTCCGGAGCGGCAAGAACAACTAGCGCGCGAAGGATACACGATGCGTGTCTATGTTCCGTACGGCACGGATTGGTACGGCTACTTTATGCGCCGCCTCGCCGAACGTCCGGCGAATGTGGCTTTCGTTTTAAAAGGTATGTTCCGCAAATAGAGAAAAGGGATGCTCCACGCAAACGGGCATCCCTTTTACATTTAATCCTCTTGCATGTTTTGTTTTTTATATTGCTGGTTTTGACTTGTTTTCTTTCCGCTGCCGTCCATTTCCACCGTCGGACCTGCATTTCCTTTTACGCTCGCAGCACTTACACCCGTTTTCGATGGATTTTTTTGTACTTTTGCCATACTTGCCACCTCCGTTATTAGCATCCCCAAAAAAATGGGGATATGCGAGTCAAAAAATGTTAAGTTTATATATTGCGAAAATTTGCAACATACTTTATATTTAAGGTAGAGGAAAGTTGTTGCGAAATTTTTTTTCGACAAAAAATGAATGACTATTCATTCAATAGAGGCAAGGGGGAAGAGGTCATGGTCAAACGAATCAAACGAGCGGTTGTTCTCGGTTCCGGAGTAATGGGCTCTGGGATTGCGGCGCATTTAGCCAACGTCGGCATTCCGACATTGCTATTAGACATCGTGCCGCGCGAACTAACAAAAGAAGAAGAAGCAAAAGGGCTTACGCTCGAACATAAAGAAGTACGCAACCGTTTCGTGAATCAGGCGTTGCAAAAACTATTAAAACAAAAACCGGCACCGCTCATGTCTAAGGAGAAGCTCGCACTCATTGAAGTCGGGAACTTTGAAGACGATTTCCATCGTTTGGCGGAAGCGGATTGGATTATCGAAGTCGTCGTCGAACGGCTCGATGTCAAACAGAGCGTTTTTGCCAAAGTCGATGAAGTGAGAAAACCGGGAAGCATCGTCAGCTCCAATACGTCTGGGATTTCCATTGAAGCGATGGCAGAAGGCCGTTCGGAAGATTTTAAAAAGCACTTTTTAGGGACGCACTTTTTCAACCCGCCGCGGTATTTGAAATTGCTCGAAGTCATTCCGACGAAAGATACGGATCCGAACGTCGTTTCGTTTATGAAAACGTTTGGCGAAGATGTGCTTGGTAAAGGCGTCGTCATGGCGAAAGATACGCCGAACTTTATTGCGAACCGCATCGGGACGTATGGGTTGTTAGTGACCGTGAAAGAAATGATGAATGGCGGTTATAGTGTCGGCGAAGTCGATTCCGTCACCGGCCCGCTCATCGGACGGCCGAAAAGTGCGACGTTCCGGACGCTCGACGTCGTTGGATTGGATACGTTCGTGCATGTCGCCAATAACGTATTTGAAAAAGTAGAAGGGGAAGAAAAAGAAGCGTTCCGCGTTCCGGACTTTATGAAATCGATGTTAGAAAAAGGCTGGCTTGGCAGCAAGTCTGGTCAAGGCTTTTTCTTGAAAAAAGGAAAAGAAATTTTGGAATTAAACTATGAAACGCTCGAATATGAACCGAGCAAAAAACTGAAAACACCAGCAACGGAAGCGAGCAAACAAGCAAAAGGCGTAGCTAATAAGTTGAAAGCGCTTGTATATGCAGATGACCGCGCTGGCACGTTGCTTTGGAATATTTTAAGTTCTGTATTGCTTTACTCAGCGAAATTGCTCGGCGAAATTGCGGATGACATTGTCGCAATCGACCGCGCGATGAAATGGGGATTCGGCTGGGAATTAGGACCATTTGAAACGTGGGATGCCATCGGCTTAGAGCAATCCGTTCGTAAAATGCAGGCAGAGGGCCGCGAAATACCGGCTTGGGTGACGGAAATGCTAGAAAAAGGGCATACATCGTTTTACAAAACGGAAAACGGCAACGTGCTCTTTTACGATCGCGGCGAATACAAAGCGGTAGAGGAAAACGCGAAAGTCATTCATATTCAACGGCTGAAAGAAGAAAAAGGCGTTATTAAGAAAAATAGCGGTGCAAGTCTCATTGACCTCGGCGATGATGTCGCGCTATTAGAGTTTCATTCGCCAAACAACGCGATCGGTTTAGATATTGTGCAAATGATCAACTATGCGCTCGAAGAAGTCGATCGCAACTACAAAGGACTTGTCATCGGTAACCAAGGCAAAAACTTCTGCGTCGGTGCGAACTTAGCGATGATTTTAATGGAAGCGCAAGACGACAACTATTTTGAAATTGAGCTTGTCGTCCGTCAGTTCCAGCAGGCGATGATGAACATTAAATACAGTCCAAAACCAGTAGTGGCGGCACCATTTGCGATGACGCTCGGCGGCGGAACGGAAATTTGCTTGCCGTCTGCCCGCATTCAAGCAGCAGCGGAAACGTATATGGGGCTTGTCGAAGTCGGTGTCGGCCTCATTCCGGGCGGCGGCGGAAACAAAGAACTGTACATTAAACATTTAAATAGCTTTCCAAAAGGCGTGGAATTTGATCTACAAAAAGTTGCGAACAAAGTATTTGAAACGATTGCGATGGCGAAAGTGTCGACGTCGGCGGTCGAAGCACGTGAATTAAACTTTTTAAACAATACAGACGGCATTTCGATGAATGGCGATCATTTGCTTTATGATGCGAAACAGGCGGTTATTTCTCTCTACGACAGCGGGTATCAGGCACCGGTACGCAAAAAAGTGCCGGTTGTCGGGGAAACAGGCTACGCTACGCTATTGTTGGCGGCGCAATCGCTGCATCTGTCCGGCTATATTACCGATCATGATTTAACGATTGCGAAAAAATTAGCGTATGTGATCGCAGGCGGAAATGTTCCGTACGGCACAGAAGTCGATGAACAATATTTACTAGATTTAGAGAGAGAAGCGTTTTTAAGTTTAGTAGGCGAACCGAAATCGCAGGCGAGAATGCAGCATATGCTTGTCAAAGGGAAACCGTTGCGTAACTAAAGAGGGGGGAACATTGTGAGAGAAGCGGTCATTGTAGCGGGGGCGCGTACACCTGTCGGAAAAGCGAAAAAAGGAACGCTTGCCCATGTGCGTCCGGATGATTTAGGGGCACTTGTCGTGAAAGAAACGTTAAAACGGGCAGGAAACTACGAAGGAAATATTGATGATTTAATTATCGGTTGTGCGATGCCGGAAGCGGAACAAGGATTAAACATCGCCCGCAACATCGGAGCGTTAGCAGGATTGCCATACACCGTTCCGGCGATTACGATCAATCGTTATTGCTCATCAGGATTACAAGCGATTGCTTACGCTGCGGAGCGGATTATGCTTGGGCATTCGGATACAGTAATTGCCGGCGGTGTCGAATCGATGAGCCTTATACCAATGATGGGGCACGTCGTACGTCCGAACGTGAAATTAGCGGAAAACGCGCCGGAATATTACATGTCGATGGGGCATACAGCGGAGCAAGTAGCACTAAAATATGGTGTGACGCGCGAAGATCAAGATGCGTTTGCCGTACGCAGCCATCAACGGGCAGCGAAAGCGATTCAAGAAGGGAAATTTGTCGATGAAATTGTTCCGGTGGAAGTAACCATTCGCAAGCTCGAAAACAATAAATTAGTAGAAAAAACAGTGCTCTTTTCAGAAGACGAGGGGGTACGCCCAGATACAAACATGGAAACATTGGCAAAGCTTCGTCCAGCATTTGCCGTGAACGGAACAGTCACGGCAGGAAACGCTTCCCAAACAAGCGATGGAGCGGCAGCGGTCATGGTGATGGAACGCGAAAAAGCAGAATCATTAGGACTAAAACCGCTCGGCAAGTTCCGTTCGTTCGCGGTAGCTGGGGTACCGCCGGAAGTGATGGGAATCGGTCCGGTCGCAGCCATCCCGAAAGCGTTGAAGCTTGCCGGACTCGAACTTTCTGACATCGGGTTGTTTGAATTGAACGAGGCGTTTGCTTCGCAGTCGATCCAAGTCATTCGCGAGCTTGGCTTAGACGAAGAAAAAGTGAATGTCAACGGCGGAGCGATTGCGCTCGGTCATCCGCTTGGTTGCACTGGCGCGAAATTGACGTTATCGCTTCTTCATGAAATGCGCCGCCGCAACGAACAGTTTGGCATCGTCACGATGTGCATCGGCGGCGGAATGGGTGCAGCAGGTGTGTTTGAATTAATCGATTAAGCTAAGAAAAGCGTAGGCGACTGTATAGCTCTCGAAGCCAAGCGTTCTTCCGACGAGAAGCGCTTTTTGCTTCGACGGAGGAAGGTTGCTTGGCACAAGAGAGCTAGGAGCCGCAGCTAGACAACACCGAAAAGCGGAGAATGGTCCTTGGCGAGGAAAGTAAAGGCGAATGAAATGGTATTTAAAAGCGGTGCGGGCGGTATTTTTCCGCCCCACCCGTTCAACAATAAGGGGGAGGAATAACGATGACAAAAGCAGCAGAGCAAGTAGTAAAAGGCGGCAGCTTTTTGATTGAAGATGTTTCTTGTGAGCGTGTGTTTACGCCAGAAGATTTTACGGATGAACAAAAAATGATTGCGAAAACGACGGAAGAGTTTGTCGTGAATGAAGTGCTTCCACAGTTAGAGCATTTAGAAAACCATGAATTTGACCGGTCGGTGAAACTATTAAAACAAGCAGGTGAGCTTGGATTGTTAGGAGCGGACGTTCCAGAAGAGTACGGTGGATTAGGGCTTGATAAAATCAGCTCCGCGCTCATCGCCGAAAAAATGTCACGTGCAGGCGGATTCTCGATTTCGCACGGCGCGCACGTCGGGATCGGTTCGCTTCCGATCGTTCTATTCGGTACGGAAGAACAAAAACAAAAATATTTACCGGCATTGGCGACAGGAGAAAAAATTGCGGCTTATGCGTTAACCGAGCCAGGCTCTGGTTCCGACGCGTTAGGGGCAAAGACGACGGCAAAACTGAACGCAGAAGGCACGCACTACATTTTAAACGGAGAAAAACAATGGATTACGAACGCTGGATTTGCCGATGTATTTGTCGTTTATGCGAAAGTGGACGGCGAACATTTCTCAGCGTTTATTGTCGAACGTGACTTCCCTGGTGTATCGACAGGTGCAGAAGAAAAGAAAATGGGCATTAAAAGCTCTTCGACGCGCACATTAATTTTACAAGATGCGCTCGTTCCGAAAGAAAACTTGCTTGGCGAAATCGGCAAAGGCCATGTCATCGCTTTCAATATTTTAAACATCGGCCGCTATAAATTAGGGGTTGGTGCGGTCGGCGGCGCGAAACGCGCGCTAGAAATTACGATTCAATACGCGAACCAACGTCAACAATTTAAAACGCCAATTTCGAAATTTACGTTAACACAAGAAAAGTTTGCGACAATGGCGTCGAAATTGTATGCGGCGGAAAGCTCTGTCTACCGCACGGTTGGCTTATTTGAAGAGCGGATGAGCCAACTGGACGCAGAACAAGCAAAAGACGGCAAAGAAATCGCGAAATCGATTGCCGAGTATGCGATTGAATGTTCATTGAATAAATTTTTCTCGACGGAAGTATTAGATTACATCGTCGATGAAGGCGTGCAAATTCACGGCGGCTACGGCTTTATGCAAGAGTACGAAATTGAGCGTGCGTACCGCGATTCGCGCATTAACCGCATTTTCGAAGGAACGAACGAAATTAACCGCCTCCTTGTGCCAGGCACGTATTTGCGTAAAGCGATGAAAGGCGAATTACCGCTCCTTCAAAAAGCGCAACAATTGCAAGAAGAATTGATGATGTTAATGCCGGAAGAAGTGGGCGACGGCGTGCTTGAGCAAGAGAAATATTTAGTGCGCAATGCGAAGAAAATTGCGTTGCTAACGGCTGGGTTAGCTGCACAAAAATTCGGTCCGAAATTAGAAAAAGAGCAAGAGATTTTAGTAAATATCGCCGACATCGTCAGCAACATTTATGCAATGGAATCAGCGCTTCTCCGCACCGAAAAAGCGATTCAAGCGTCTGGTGTCGAGAAAAACAAACAAAAAATTCTTTATACAGAAATTTTCTGCCAAGAGGCATTTAACGAAATTGAAGCACACGCCAAAGAAACGATTGTTGCGGTGGAACAAGGTGATATGTTGCGCATGATGTTATCGGCATTGCGTAAACTTACTCGCCATACGCCAATTAATGTGATCGCGAAAAAACGCGAAGCAGCAGCGGCGTTAATTGAAGCAGAACGTTATATTGTGTAATAATGGAAGTACCAGGCTGCGGTCTGGTACTTTCGTTATTTTGAGGTGATGAGATGGTAACGTTTTATTGGTATCCAAAGTGCGGCACGTGCCGAAAAGCGAAAAAATGGCTCGATGAGCGCGGCATAGAAGTAAATGCTGTACATATTGTTGAACAGCCGCCGTCGAAAGAAGTGTTAAAAGAGCTTTATGAAAAAAGCGGGTTGCCGCTTAAAAAATTTTTCAATACAAGCGGACAAAAATATCGTGCGCTCGGGTTGAAAGACCGAATCCCTGCCGCTTCCGATGACGAATTGCTTGATCTTTTAGCATCGGACGGCATGTTAGTGAAGCGACCGCTGTTAACGGACGGAACGAACGTCATCGTTGGCTTTGACGAGAAGCAGTACGAAAAATTTTTTGGACAAGCAAACGGAAGGTAGTCGAGTTTTTCGAAAAAATCAGTTATTATTAAAAAGAATACATTTGCAGTTGGAGGGACTTGACATGAACACACCAAAAGAATTGCGTTATTCAGAAGAACATGAGTGGGTGCGCGTCGAAGGCGATAAAGTGCGCGTCGGCATTACCGATTTTGCCCAAGCAGAATTAGGCGATATCGTTTTCGTAGAACTTCCAGAAGTGGGAACAGAAGTGACAGCAAATGAGCCGTTTGGCAGCGTCGAATCGGTGAAAACGGTTTCGGAATTGTATGCGCCAATTAGCGGAAAAGTAGTTGAAGTGAATGAAGTGCTAAACGACAGCCCTGAGTTCGTCAACGAATCTCCGTATGAAAAAGCTTGGATGATCGTCATCGAGCCGTCGGATATAAGCGAAGTTGACAACTTGTTGACAGCGGAGCAATACGAAGCAATGATTAACGAACAATAAAGCAAGGTACGAAGCAATGGCCATTTGCGTCATTGCTTCGTTTGTTATAGAGGAAAAGAGAGCGGGCGCATAGAATAATTTATCAAGTAATTTTAATCGCTAGGTGATGATAACCATGACAGAAATAGGAAAAGTCATTATCGTTGAAGGACGCTCCGATAAGAAAAAAATCGAAAGCTTAGTCAAAGAGCCAATCGAAATTATTTGTACGAACGGAACGATTAGTCGCGCCAAATTAGACGAATGGATTGAAGCGCTTTATAATAAAGAAGTGTTTATCTTAGTGGATGCCGATGAAGCAGGGGAGAGGTTAAGGAAACAATTGCGCCGTGAATTTCCAGAAGCGGAACATTTGTATATTGACCGGATGTACCGTGAAGTCGCCGCTGCGCCGAAGCAGCATATTGCGGCGGTGTTACTAGGAGCTAATATTGATGTGCGTGCGGACGATTTGTAAAGGATGGAGTCAAACATGCAGGAAGTAACAGTGAAGCAAATCGATGAGTGGATTCAACAACAAGAGATTGTCTGCTTATATGTGTATACGCCGATGTGCGGAACGTGCCAGCTGGCGAAGCGAATGTTAGATGTGGTGGAGCAGCTATTCCCTGACATCCCCTTTTATCGAGCAGACATTAATTATATGCCTGAGCGTGCTGAGGAATGGCAAATCGAAAGCGTTCCTTGTTTGCTTTTGTTTCAAAATGGAAGTCAAAAGAAAAAGATATATGCATTTCATTCTGTCCCTTACTTATACGAGGTGATCCAAAAGTTTCAAGAACATCGTCATCGTTGACGATGTTTTTTGCATGGATAGACGTTTTTTGACATATTTCTCGGGAAATGTGAAGAATTTTGTATATTTTGCTTAGGATTTGTCGAGAAGTTTATAAAGGATTTGCGCCTCTTTTAATGGAAATCAATGAGAGAAAAGGAAAATGGAGAGGCGGGGGAATAATGAGTATTCATGAATTAGTCAAGCAGTTTATGGAACGAGTGAAAACGTTACATCATTTACTGCCAATTTTACCGGAAGAAGCGCTATATGTTTGTTTCGAATGTGATGGGGAAACGATTATTTTTTCGATTTCCAAACACGGGATTCAGCGAAAAGCAGAATTAGATGAACAGAAAGCAGTAACCGTTTGCGGATCAAAAGAAGCGCTGAAAAGTCTTTTTCATGGAGAACTGAAGTTGCAGCAACAACTCCGTCTAAAAGAGTTAACAGTTTTCGGAAGTTTTCGCCACATGTTGTTGTTAGAATCACTTCTCCATTTAGCAAAACCGTACCGACATGCCTCTTAAAAGAAGCAAAACTATTGTCACGGACGGAATAATAGTGTTATTATTCTGAAAAATAATATAATTTTATAATTTTTATCAAGAGTGGCTGAGGGAATGGCCTAATGAAATGGGCAACCGGTGCGCTACGGTGTTGATTCCAGCAGATTTGGTTGCTCTGAAAGATCAGAAAAGCTACAGAAACTCGATGATCTCACATCTTTTGTACTTGAGTTACGATCTATCATTCCAAAATATAACATGTATATTAAAAAAGTTTTCTGTTGACACCTCCTTATAACGATGATACAATCACATTCGTAATTTAATTAAACATGATTCTTGAATGCATTAAAGCGTTAATTGAATAAATGAGCGTGTTGCTGCTCTTATCAAGAGAGGTGGAGGGATGTGCCCGATGAAACCCGGCAACCGTCAGCAAGAGCTGAAATGGTGCCAATTCACACAAAGCGTTCGCTTTGAGAGATAAGAGACAGAATGGTGATGACGCCTTTCTGTTCTCTTGAGCAGAAAGGCTTTTTTCATAGGATAAGGAAGGTGAGATCGACGTGATTACGTTATCGAATGTAACGAAAATATATAAAGCGGCAAGCGGGAACGTGACGGCCGTTGATAACGTCAATTTGCATGTGGCAGAAGGAGAAATTTTCGGCATTATCGGCTATAGCGGCGCGGGGAAAAGTTCGCTCCTTCGGTTGTTGAATGGACTAGAAAAGCCGACGAGCGGAGAAGTAATTGTCCATGGAAAAGATATGGGCAAAATTAGCGGCAAAGAGTTGCGGCAAGCGCGCCAGCAAATCGGGATGATTTTTCAACATTTTAATTTGCTTTGGTCGCGCACCGTTCGGGAAAATATTGCGTTTCCGTTAGAAATTGCCGGCGTTCCGAAAGAAGAACGAATGAAGCGAGTCGACGAGCTTATTCAGCTTGTTGGATTGGAAGGAAGAGAAAATGCGTATCCATCGCAATTGAGCGGTGGACAAAAACAGCGTGTCGGCATCGCGCGAGCGTTGGCGAACCATCCGAAAGTTCTATTGTGCGACGAAGCGACGTCCGCGTTAGATCCGCAAACGACCGATTCCATTTTAGATTTACTAGTCGATATTAACGAACGTCTCGGATTAACGATTGTGCTCATCACGCATGAAATGCACGTCATTCGCAAAATTTGCGATCGTGTCGCGGTCATGGAAAACGGAAAAATCGTCGAAATGGGCGAAGTGCTTCACGTATTCCGCAAGCCTGAACAACCGATTACGAAGAGGTTTGTTCAGCAAGTGACAGAGCCGGAGGAAACGAAAGAAGCGATGACCCACTTACTGGATCAGTATCCGAACGGAAAATTAGTGCAACTGACGTTTGTTGGCGACTCGACAGAGCAACCACTTATTACGCAGCTCATCCGCCAATTCGACTTAACGGTCAACATTTTGCAAGGAAAAATTTCGCAAACACATCACGGATCATATGGGGTGTTATTTATCCATATGGATGGGTCGGACGAAGACATCGAGCGAGCGCTCGCTTTCATTCGTCAGCAACAAGTCGAAGTGGAGGTGATGACGAATGAATAACTTGTTTCCAAACGTTCAATGGGAAACAATTTGGGCGGCGACATCGGAAACGCTCTATATGACGGGAATGGCAGTTGTTGCAACGTTTGTGCTTGGCCTTATCCTTGGATTGCTTTTGTTTTTAACATCGAAAGGGAACATTTGGGAAAATAAACTAGCGAACACGTTCATTTCGGCATTCGTTAACATTTTCCGTTCGATTCCGTTTATCATTTTAATTATTTTGCTTATTCCGTTTACGAAGTTCGTCGTTGGCACGATTCTTGGTGCTGATGCGGCATTGCCGGCGCTCATCATCGGTGCAGCACCATTTTATGCGCGGATGGTCGAAATTGCCCTTCGCGAAATTGACAAAGGCGTCATTGAAGCAGCGAAAGCGATGGGAGCGACGACAGCAACGATTATTTGGAAAGTGCTCATCCCGGAATCGTTGCCAGCGCTTATTTCTGGTATTACGGTGACAGCGATTGCCCTTGTCGGGTATACAGCGATGGCGGGGGTCGTCGGCGCGGGCGGCCTTGGAAACCTTGCGTATTTAGAAGGGTTCCAGAGCAACCATAACGACGTGACATTTGTCGCGACCGTGCTCATCTTAGTCATCGTGTTTATCATTCAGTTTATTGGTGACTTTGTCACTTCTAAAATAGATAAAAGATAAAAAAGAGGAGGAAAAACAGCATGAAAAAATGGATGGCTTTACTAGTAGCTGTGCTTGTGTTGGCGCTTGCAGCGTGCGGCGGCAAAGACAATGCCAGTGGTGAAAAAGAAACAGGGAAATTAGTCGTTGGTGCATCAAACGTACCGCATGCGAAAATTTTGAAGCAAGCAAAACCGATTTTAAAGAAAAAAGGCATTGACTTAAAAATTGTGATATTCCAAGACTACATTTTGCCAAACAAAGCGTTGGCGGATAAAGAAATCGATGCGAACTATTTCCAGCACATTCCTTATTTAGAGTCGCAGAAAAAAGAATACGGTTATGATTTCGTCAACGCTGGCGGCATTCATATCGAGCCGATCGGCATTTATTCGAAAAAATATAAAAGCCTTGAAGAACTTCCAGAAGGCGCTACGATTATTATGAGCAACTCGGTTGCGGACCATGGCCGCATTTTATCGATGTTGCAAGAAAAAGGATTGATTAAATTAAAAGACGGTGTAGAGAAAACGAAAGCAACTGTCAATGATATTGTAGAAAATCCGAAAAAACTAAAATTTAAAACAGATGTAGACGCAGGTCTTTTACCGCAAATTTATAAAAATAACGAAGGCGATGCCGTCGTTATTAATGCGAACTATGCACTCGATGCTGGTCTCAATCCGGCGAAAGACCCGATTGCTGTGGAGTCGCCAAAAGATAATCCGTATGTGAACATCATTGCCGTGCGCAAAGGCGACGAAAACCGCAAAGAAATTAAAACGCTTGTGGAAGTATTGCAATCAAAAGAAATTCAAGACTTCATTAACGAAAAATATAAAGGTGCTGTCATTCCGGCAGTGCAATAAAAAAGAACGGGAGCGCGAACGCTTCCGTTCTCTTTTTAGCGACATATAATAATAAGGAAAGAACTGTTCACGAGTACGCGCAATTCAATGGTTTAATCGTCTTTTCGTGAAGCATACTAACATTAATGGAAAAATAGTCCTTCTCCGCTTATATACTTTTGAAACTTTTTTATTTAAAAAGTATCATAATGAGGTTAAATGGTTGATAAGACCTTTCATTTGTTATAAGATTGTAATGAGAATAAAATGAGAATACAATAAGTGTGTAAAATTAGTCAATGAGATACACAAATTTTTTTGAAAATTGGAGGTATTTTTCATGGCAGTGTTGACGATTCAAGATCTCCACGTATCAGTGGAAGGAAAAGAAATTTTAAAAGGGGTAAGCTTAGAGGTAAAAGGTGGAGAAATTCACGCCATCATGGGACCAAATGGAACCGGTAAATCCACGTTATCATCGGCAATTATGGGCCATCCAAAATATGAAGTGACAAAAGGAAGCATCACGTTAGACGGGCAAGACGTATTGGAAATGGAAGTAGATGAGCGCGCTCGTGCAGGACTTTTCTTAGCGATGCAATATCCGAGCGAAATTAGCGGAGTAACGAACGCCGATTTTTTACGGGCGGCGCTGAATGCTCGTCTTGGGGAAGGAAACGAAATTTCGCTCATGAAATTTATCCGAAAACTCGATGAAAAAATGGCGTTCCTTGAAATGAATCCAGACATGGCGCACCGCTACTTAAACGAAGGATTTTCCGGCGGTGAGAAAAAACGGAACGAAATTTTACAACTTATGATGCTAGAACCAAAAATTGCGATTTTGGACGAAATCGACTCTGGTCTTGATATTGATGCGCTGAAGATCGTTTCAAAAGGCGTCAATGAAATGCGCAGCAGCGACTTCGGCTGTTTGATCATTACCCACTACCAACGCTTGCTCAATTACATTACACCGGACTACGTTCACGTCATGATGCAAGGGCGCATCGTCAAATCCGGCGGACCAGAGCTAGCGCAACGTTTAGAAGCAGAAGGATACGACTGGATTAAGAAAGAACTTGGCATTGAAGATGAAACTGTTGAGCAAGAAGTGTAAGCGTTAGGAGGACTTATGATGATTGAAACAAAATTACCATTCGATCAACAGTATGTGCGCACCTTCTCCGAAGGGCACGGCGAACCTAGCTGGTTGTTAAATCTTCGCTTACAAGCTCTTGCCAAAGCGGAAGAACTGCCGTTGCCAAAGCCGGACAAAACGAAAATTGATAAATGGAACTTTACCCAATTTACCCATCATGTCGTGCAAAGTGCTCCGCTTTCTTCATTAGAGGAGCTTCCGGAAGCGGTGAAAGCACTCATTGATTTGGAAGAAGAAACGAAAAATTTATATGTGCAACGCGATCATACGCCAGCGTATCTTTCGTTGTCCGATGACTTAAAGCAAAAAGGGGTTATTTTTACCGATATTTTTACCGCTGTCCGTGAACATGGCGAGCTTGTGGCAAAATATTTTATGAAAGATGGCGTTCAAGTGGATGAACATCGGTTAACAGCGCTTCATGCCGCATTAATGAACGGTGGGGTGTTTGTCTATGTGCCGAAGAACGTCGAAGTAAAGACACCACTTCAAGCGGTATATATTCAAGAGCAAGAAGATACAGCGCTGTTTAATCATGTCATTATTGTAGCGGAAGAGAACAGTAGCGTGGCGTACGTGGAAAACTACATTTCGCTTCAAGATCAGGCCTGTGCGGTTGCGAATATCGTGGCAGAAGTGTTTGCCCTTACGAATGCGCGCGTCTTTTTTGCCGCGGTTGACCATTTGGCGAAAGGGATTACGACATATGTGAACCGTCGCGGTGTGACAGGACGCCACGGTCGCATTGAATGGGCGCTCGGCTTGATGAATGACGGCGATACCGTTTCGGAAAATATTACGCGCTTAATTGGCGATGGTTCATATGGCGATACGAAAACAGTCGTTGTCGGGCGCGGCGAGCAAACACAAAACTTTACAACGAGCGTCATTCATTATGGCAAACATACGGAAGGCTATATTTTAAAACACGGTGTTGTGAAAGATAGTGCGACTTCCATTTTCAACGGCATCGGCAAAATTGAGCACGGCGCATCGAAATCAAACGCCGAACAAGAATCACGTGTCTTAATGCTTAGCGAAAAAGCGCGCGGCGATGCGAACCCGATTCTTTTAATTGACGAAGATGATGTTACTGCAGGCCACGCTGCTTCCGTCGGTCGTGTCGATCCGACACAGCTGTACTATTTAATGAGCCGCGGGATTCCGAAGGTGGAGGCAGAACGTTTAATCATTCACGGCTTTTTAGCGCCGGTTGTGAACGAAATTCCGCTTGAAAGCGTGAAAAAACAATTAGTCGAAATTATCGAAAGGAAAGTTAAATGATGGATGCAAAAGAGGTTCGTCAGCTGTTTCCGATTTTAGCTCAAGAAGTGAATGGCAAACCGTTAGTCTACCTTGACAGCGCAGCCACTTCTCAGAAACCTCTCCCTGTGATTGAAGCGCTTGATAAGTATTATCGCGAATACAACTCGAACGTTCATCGTGGCGTGCATACGCTCGGAACAAAGGCGACCGATGCGTACGAAGGGGCGCGCGAAAAAGTGCGGAAGTTTATTAACGCGAAATCGACGCAAGAAATTATTTTTACGCGTGGAACGACGACGGCGTTGAATATGGTGGCAGCAAGCTACGGACGCGCAAATTTGCGTGAGGGTGACGAAATTGTCATTACGTATATGGAGCACCATAGCAACATCATTCCGTGGCAGCAAGTCGCCAAATACACTGGGGCGACGCTAAAATATATTCCGCTGCAAGCAGACGGCTCGATCAGCTTAGATGATGTGGAAAAAACGGTCACGCCGAACACAAAAATCGTTTCCGTGATGCAAGTGTCGAACGTACTCGGCGCCATTAACCCGATTAAACAAATTGCGCAAATCGCCCATCGAAACGGAGCGGTCATGGTCGTCGATGCCGCACAAAGCGCGCCGCATATGAAAATTGACGTGCAAGATTTAGATTGCGACTTTTTAGCGTTTTCTGGACATAAAATGTGCGGTCCGACCGGGATTGGCGTATTATATGGTAAACGGGCGTTGCTCGAGCAGATGGAGCCTGTAGAGTTTGGCGGGGAAATGATCGATTTTGTTGGCCTTTATGAATCAACATGGAAAGAGCTTCCTTGGAAGTTTGAAGGCGGAACCCCGATCATTGCGGGGGCGATCGGTTTAGGCGCGGCGATCGACTTTTTACAGCAAATCGGCTTAGACAACATCGTCGCCCATGAGCATAAGTTGGCGCAATATGCGCTCGAGCAGCTTTCTACTATTGAAGGATTGACGATTTACGGCCCGAAACAACGTGCTGGATTGGTGACGTTTAATATCGACGATGTCCATCCACACGATGTCGCGACCGTGTTAGATGCGGAAGGAATTGCCGTTCGTGCAGGGCATCATTGCGCGCAGCCGCTTATGAAATGGCTGAACGTCACGGCGACGGCCCGCGCAAGCTTTTATCTTTACAATACAGAAGAAGACATTGATCGCTTAGTGGTGGCATTAAAGAAAACGAAGGAGTATTTCAGCCATGTCTTTTAATAATCCGTTAGACACGCTATATCGGCAAGTCATTATGGATCATTATAAAAATCCAAGAAATCGCGGTGTTCTTGAGGACGAGAATGTCGAGATCAATATGAATAACCCAACATGCGGGGACCGTGTTCATTTAACGATGAAAGTCGAAGACGGAAAAATTGTCGATGCGAAATTTGAAGGAGAAGGCTGTTCGATTTCGATGTCGTCCGCGTCGATGATGACGCAGGCGATTAAAGGAAAAACGATCGAAGAAGCGCTCGCGCTTTCCCAAATTTTTTCCGACATGATGCAAGGAAAAGAATACGACGATTCGGTTGATTTAGGGGATATTGAAGCGCTTCAAGGCGTTTCCAAATTCCCAGCTCGCATTAAATGTGCCACATTGGTGTGGAAAGCAATGGAAAAAGGTTTGCATTCACAAGAATGAGTGGCTTGTAAAAAAGGAGGCGAATATAATGGCGAAAAAAATGCCGGAAATCGGCGAATATAAGTATGGTTTCGCGGATAAAGACGTTTCCGTCTTCCGCGCAGAACGCGGATTGACGCGAGAAATCGTCGAAGAAATTTCGCGCATGAAAAATGAACCGCAATGGATGCTCGAATTCCGCTTAAAAGCGTTAGATATTTTCTACAGCATGCCAATGCCGCAATGGGGCGGCGATTTGTCGAGCTTAAATTTCGATGAAATTACGTATTATGTAAAACCTTCCGAAAAATCAGGCCGTTCTTGGGATGAAGTGCCGGAAGAAATTAAAGCGACATTTGACAAACTAGGAATTCCAGAGGCGGAACAAAAATATTTGGCTGGCGTATCGGCGCAGTACGAATCCGAGGTCGTCTACCACAACATGAAAGAGGACCTTGAAAAATTAGGCGTTATTTTCAAAGATACAGACTCGGCGTTAAAAGAAAATGAAGACATTTTCCGTGAGCATTGGGCAAAAGTCGTACCGCCGACAGACAACAAATTCGCGGCGCTCAACTCGGCTGTCTGGTCGGGCGGATCGTTCATTTACGTGCCAAAAGGCGTGAAAGTCGATACGCCTTTGCAAGCGTATTTCCGCATTAACTCGGAAAATATGGGGCAATTTGAGCGGACATTGATTATCGTCGATGAAGGGGCGCACGTCCATTACGTGGAAGGCTGTACGGCGCCAGTGTATACAACGAACTCGCTCCATAGCGCGGTCGTTGAAATTATCGTGAAAAAAGGGGCGTACTGCCGCTATACGACGATTCAAAACTGGGCGAACAACGTCTTTAACCTTGTGACGAAGCGAGCGGTTTGCGAAGAAAATGCGACGATGGAATGGATTGACGGCAACATCGGTTCGAAGTTAACGATGAAATATCCGGCTGTGATTTTAAAAGGAGAAGGCGCGCGCGGTTTGACGCTTTCGATCGCGATTGCCGGCAAAGGACAGCATCAAGACGCGGGTGCGAAAATGATTCACCTTGCGCCAAATACATCTTCCACGATTGTTTCCAAATCGATTTCGAAACAAGGCGGAAAAGTGACATATCGCGGCATCGTCCACTTCGGGCGCAAAGCGTCTGGTTCGCGTTCAAACATTGAATGCGACACATTAATTATGGATAATCAATCGACGTCCGATACGATTCCATACAACGAAATTTTAAACGACAACATTTCGCTTGAGCACGAAGCGAAAGTGTCGAAAGTATCGGAAGAGCAATTGTTCTACCTCATGAGCCGCGGTATTTCCGAACAGGAAGCAACGGAAATGATCGTTATGGGCTTCATCGAGCCATTTACAAGAGAACTGCCGATGGAATATGCAGTGGAAATGAACCGTCTCATTAAGTTCGAAATGGAAGGTAGTATTGGATAACCTTGATAAATCAAGGGTGTAGCCCTTTCCTCAGAGAGCTGCACCCACAAAGCACCCACAATTTATCTTTTTTCAGTGTACCGCTGATACAACTCTAGTGCCTCGTCCTCGATTTTTTGAGTCACATGGAGGTACGTGTCAGCGGTCATTTTTATGCTGGCATGACCTAATCGCTCGGACACATATTTGATATTTGCCCCAGCCTCCAAAAGATGCACCGCGTGGCTATGACGTAACGCGTGCGGCGATAAGACAGGAAGCCCTGCCCGTTTGCATACTTCTTTAAAATATTCCCTTACAACATTCGTCCGCAACCAACGTCCGTCTTGTTGGTGAAAGACGATGTTCGTTTCTGGTTGCTTATAGCCAGGATATCTTAAATACATTTCGTTCCGATTGATGCGATGTTTTTTCAATAAACGAACAGTCACATCGTCTATATAAGTTGAAATTTTGTTTTACATCCAGCGGATCACTTCACCACGTTATATCATATCGGTTTGTATTTAGATGAAAACGGAAACGAAAAATCGGAAATTCTTTATTGCAACTT
>NZ_JAPSMC010000057.1 GCF_026847645.1 Anoxybacillus sp. J5B_2022 | reverse complement strand
TCTACTATACGTGGCATAATTTAAATGAAAATGACAGAATTGCACTGCAATTCTTTTTTTACTTAGGCAGGGGGTGACGGCATGAGTAAGCAGCGGGTGCTAGAAGTGAAAGGGTTAAAAACATCTTTTTTTACAGACGATGGGGAAGTTCCGGCGGTCGATGATATTGATTTTTACATAAATGAAGGGGAAATTTTAGGTATTGTCGGGGAGTCGGGCTGCGGCAAAAGCGTGACTTCGCTCTCGATTATGGGATTGTTGCCAAAAGGCATCGGCAAAATTGTCGGCGGCGATATTTTATTTAAAGGCGAAAATCTTGTTCATGCTACAGAAAAGCGGATGAAGCAAATTCGTGGCAACGAAATCGCGATGATTTTCCAAGAGCCGATGACATCGTTAAATCCGTTGTTTACGATCGGCAATCAGCTGATCGAAGCGATCCGCATTCATACGAATTTGAGCAAAAAAGAAGCGCGGCTTCGCGCCATTGAAATGTTGAAGCTTGTCGGGCTTCCGCGCGCAGAGGAAATCATCGACGAATACCCTCATCAGCTATCAGGCGGGATGAGACAGCGCGTCATGATTGCGATGGCGATGGTATGTCAGCCAGCGGTTTTAATCGCCGATGAGCCGACGACAGCGCTTGATGTGACGATTCAGGCACAAATTTTAAAACTGATGAAAGATTTAAATGAAAACTTTCAGACAGCGATTATGATGATTACGCACGATTTAGGGGTAGTGGCGGAAGTATGCCAGCGCGTCGTCGTCATGTATTCTGGGAAGATTGTTGAAGAAGGGGACGTACATACGATTTTTAAAGAGCCGAAGCATCCGTATACGATCGGTCTTATTCAATCGGTGCCGGATATTCGCGACAAAAAAGAACGGCTTTATTCTATCCCAGGCAACGTTCCAAAACCTGGTTCGATCAAACAAGGCTGCCGCTTCGCTGCAAGGTGTGCGCATGCGTTTGATCGCTGTTTTCAAGAGACTCCGCAACTGTACGACATCGATGACAAAGGACATCGCGTCCGTTGTTTTTTGCACCAAAGAGAGGGGGAAGCAAAGAGTGACCGAGCCGTTATTGCAGGTGAAAGGGCTTAAAAAATACTTCCCAATTACCGGCGGTATTTTTAGCAAAACGGTCGGGGAAGTGAAGGCCGTTGATGATCTTACATTTACCGTACATAAAGGGGAAACGCTTGGCATTGTCGGGGAGTCGGGCTGCGGAAAATCGACGACCGGGCGGATGCTCCTTCGCTTAATTGAACCGACGGAAGGTTCTATTATATTTGAAGGTCAAGAGATTACGAGTTTATCGAAGCAAGAAATGCGGAAAATTCGACGGGACATGCAAATGGTCTTTCAAGATCCATTTGCTTCGCTTAATCCGCGCCATACCGTGGAGAAAATATTGGAGGAACCGCTCATTGTGCACGGAATTGGCTCGAAAGAAGAGCGAAAAAAGCGCGTGCAAGAAATGCTCGAAGTCGTCGGGCTTGGCAGCTACCATGCAAAGCGATATCCGCACCAGTTTAGCGGCGGTCAGCGCCAACGGATCGGCATCGCCCGCGCGCTAATGACGAAACCGAAATTAATTATCGCCGATGAGCCTGTTTCGGCGCTTGACGTGTCGATTCAAGCACAAGTGTTAAATTTGTTAGAAGATTTGCAGAAAGAGTTTGGCTTAACATACATTTTTATCGCGCATGACTTAGGGGTAGTCCGCCATATTAGCGACCGTGTCGGCGTGATGTATTTAGGCAGAATGGTCGAATTGGCGGATAGCGACACGCTCTATGAATCTCCAAAACACCCATATACAAAAGCGTTATTATCGGCCGTTCCAATTCCAGACCCGGAATACCGTCAAGAGCGGCAGCTTTTAACAGGCGATTTGCCAAGCCCGGCAAATCCGCCAAAAGGATGTGCGTTCCATACGCGTTGCAGCGCCTGTATGGATATTTGCAAAACGGCGCGTCCGGAGTTGAAAGAAGTCGAACAAGGTCATTACGTTGCTTGCCATCTTTATGAATAAATCGGCAAGCAGCGACAAAATAATCATTACATAAAAGGGGGAACTAAAAGTGAAGAAAAAATCACTAATGGCAGTGTTCGTGTTTATGCTTGCATTGTCGCTAGCGCTTGCTGGCTGTGGAAAATCCGAAAAAACAACTAGCGGGGAAAAAGATAGCTCAAAAGCCGGAACCGCACAAAGCACGCTTGTCTATGGCCGCGGCGGGGACTCGGTAGGACTTGACCCAGCGACCGTCACAGACGGGGAATCATTAAAAGTCACGAAAAATATTTTTGACACGCTGTTAGACTACAATGACGGCGATACGTCGATTCAACCGGCGTTAGCAGAAAAATGGGAAGTTTCTCCAGATGGTCTCACGTATACGTTTACGCTTCGCAAAGGTGTGAAGTTCCATGACGGAACAGATTTCAACGCGGAAGCAGTCGTATTCAACTTTGAACGTTGGGCGAACGGGAATGCAGATACGTTCCCATACTACGGTTCGATGTTTGGCGGTTATAAAAATGACGAAGGCCATGTCATTAAAGAAGTAAAAGCAGTGGATCAATATACGGTACAATTCGTATTGAAACGTCCACAAGCGCCATTTTTGAAAAATCTTGCGATGACACCGTTTGCGATTGCAAGTCCTACGGCGGTGAAAAAATATGGCGACAAATTTACAGAAAATCCTGTCGGTACAGGTCCATTCGTCTTTAAAGAATGGAAACGGAACGAGCGAATTGTATTGGAGAAAAACAAAAATTATTGGATGGAAGGCTATCCGAAGCTAAATCAACTTATTTTCGTTTCGATTCCTGACAACTCTGCCCGCTTAAATGCGTTATTAAAAGGCGAAATTGACATCATGGAAGACTTAAATCCAAACGACTTGAAACAAGTAGAAGGAAATAAAGATTTCCAAATTTTTAAACGTCCATCGATGAACGTTGGTTATGTCGGGTTGACGACAACAAGAGGTCCGTTGAAAAACAAACTTGTCCGTCAAGCGTTAAACTATGCGGTCGATAAAAAAGCGATCATTGATGCGTTTTATGCAGGGCAAGCAGAGCCAGCGAAAAACCCAATGCCGCCGAGCATCCCTGGCTATAACGATGCGATTCAAGACTATCCATTTGATTTAGAAAAAGCGAAACAATTGCTTGCAGAAGCAGGCTATCCGAACGGATTTGAAATGGAATTATGGGCAATGCCTGTTCCACGTCCGTATATGCCAGATGGAAAGAAAGTAGCAGAAGCGTTGCAAGCGAACTTTGCGAAAATTGGTGTGAAAGCGAAAATCGTAACGTATGAATGGGCGACATATCTTGAAAAAGCGTCCAAAGGAGAAGCAGATGCGTTCTTGCTCGGTTGGACAGGGGACAACGGCGATGCGGATAACTTCTTGTATGCGTTGCTTGATAAAGATAGCATCGGCAGCAACAACTACACGTACTACTCAAACGACGAGCTACACAAAATTTTAATCGAAGCACAAACGGTCAGCGATGAAAATAAACGGAACGAACTTTACAAAAAAGCACAAGAAATCATTAAAGAAGATGCACCATGGATCCCGCTTGTGCACTCCACACCATTGCTTGCAGGGAAAGCCAATATTAAAGGCTTTAACCCACATCCAACTGGTTCGGATAAATTTACGAAAGTTGAGTTTCAATAATCTTCGGGTCGAGGGAGGGGGAGTGCATCCTCTCCCTTTTCACTTTCCAAAAGGAGTGAGACTATGTTCGCATATACAGTGCGACGGGTGTTAATGGTAATTCCAGTGTTGCTTGGGATGTCGTTAGTCGTGTTTTTTATGATTCGTGCGATTCCTGGAAACCCTGCGCAAGTCATTTTAGGGCAAAAAGCAACGAAAGAAGCGGTTGCTGCGCTGACGCATAAACTTGGGCTTGATCAGCCATGGTATGTGCAATACGTGAAATATTTAGGCGGGTTATTGCAAGGCGATTTAGGCGAGTCCATTCGTACCGGTTCTGCAGTGGCCAATGAAATTTGGCCGTATTTAGCAGCGACATTAGAACTTTCACTAGCAGCGATGTTGATTGCCATTGTCATTGGTGTCAACGCAGGCATTATTAGCGCGTGGTTCCAAAATTCATGGTTTGATTATGTAGCGATGGTATTGGCGCTTGTTGGTGTATCAATGCCAATCTTTTGGCTCGGATTGATGGAACAGTGGGCGTTTGCTATTCAACTTGACTGGCTGCCAACTTCTGGACGAGAGGATATAAGAAATCCAGTGGAGCCGATTACGCATTTATATTTAGTGGACACGCTACTGCAAGGGAATACCGAGCAGTTCGTGCAAGTATTGCAACATTTAATTTTGCCAAGCGTTGCATTGGCAACGATTCCGATGGCGATCATTGCCCGGATTACTCGCTCAAGCATGCTAGAAGTAATGAAATCCGATTATATTCGGACAGCAAGAGCAAAAGGGTTAAGTATGTTTTGGGTCGTGTACAAGCATTCATTAAAAAATGCCATTATTCCTGTATTGACGGTAATTGGCTTACAGACAGGCTTGTTGCTTGGCGGTGCGATTTTAACGGAAACGATTTTTAGCTGGCCAGGAATCGGGCGCTATATTTACGATGCGATTGGCTACCGTGATTACCCAGTCATTCAATCAGGCATTTTAATCGTTGCGACGATTTTCATTTTTATTAACTTAATCGTAGACCTTCTTTATGCAGCCGTTGACCCACGCATTAAATACAACTAATGAAAGGGGGAGTGACTGTGGCTGAACTAGCTCGCAATCAAACACCAATGATACGGCAAGAAAAAGAAGAATCGGTTTCTTTATGGAAAGAAGGGTGGCGCAGCTTTAAGAAAAATAAAATCGCGCTTATCGGTATGGGAATCGTCGTATTTTTCATTTTATTAGCGGTATTTGCGCCACTGCTTGCGCCATATGGCATTAATGACCAAAATTTATCGTTGCGCTTGCAAGCACCGTCTAAAGACCATTTGTTCGGTACAGATGATTTCGGTCGTGACATTTTATCGCGTGTCATTTATGGCGCCCGCATTTCGCTTTGGGTCGGCTTTTTTTCCGTGTTAGGTTCGGTCGTTGTGGGCTCGTTGCTCGGCATTGTTGCTGGGTACTATGGCCGCTGGGTGGACGGGATCATTTCACGCGTGTTTGATATTATGCTGGCGTTTCCAAGCATTTTGTTGGCGATTGGTATCGTTGCTGTGCTTGGTCCGTCGTTGCAAAATGCGCTCATTGCGATTGCGGTCATCAACATTCCGAATTTCGGCCGCCTAATTCGCTCGCGCGTCTTAAGCATTAAACAAGAAGAATATATTATGGCGGCAAGAGCGATCGGTATGAGCGATGCCCGCATTTTGTTCCATCATATTTTGCCAAATAGTATGGCGCCGATTATTGTGCAAGGGACGCTTGCGATCGCTACGGCAATTATCGAAGCAGCTGCGCTCGGATTCTTAGGGTTAGGTGCACAACCACCAAATCCAGAGTGGGGAACAATGCTAGCAAGCTCCAAAGAGTTTTTAACACAAGCGCCGTGGACGATGATTTTTCCTGGGTTAGCGATTATGTTAACCGTGCTTGGCTTTAACTTAATGGGGGACGGCTTGCGCGACGCGCTCGACCCACGCATGAAAAGCTAAAAACAACGGCTATCTCACTTGGAGGTAGCCGTTTTCATTAGGGAAAGAGATTTGCCCATTGTGACCCCGTTTTTCTTGCTTGTCTAGCTCGGGCTACTAGCTCTCTTGTGCCAAACAACCTTCCTCCGTCGACGCAAACAGCGCTTCTCGTCGGAAGAACGTTTGGTTTCGAGAGCTAACTAGTCGCCTCTACTTTTCTTACGCTTCCTGATCCGACAGCTCGAATGCTTCGGCATCTTTATGGTATTGTTGAAAGCTGTCGATTAGTTTATCTAAGTGTTCCAACTGTTCTCCGTAGGCAATAATCGTTCCGATTAATAAAAATAGGTGATGCTCGTTGCCTTGGCGATTGTATTGATAAAACGCCTCAACAAGCCGCTTTTTTTCGTGACAAGCTTCGTTGGCAATTTCCGATTGTTGATGAAATTTTGCTTTTCCGATAAACTTTAGCAAAATTTGTTCGTGGTAATAAAGTAAGCAATCGAGCTGCGCCCGTACGGTTTGTTGAAATTCATCGGGCATATGGTAAAGCTCGTTTTCAAGGCGATGCAACACTTTTAATGTATCGAGCGCTCGGTTCGTAGCCGAAATCATTTGCCGGTATAATACGAGTTTGCGCGACCGCTGATAACGGTTTTTTTGCAAATACATTCGTTCTTCTTTGTAAAGCAAATACAATTGATCGAGTTTAATCACTTTTTCTTTTAGCTTTTCAATATCTTCTTTTAACACATGATGTTCTGACGCGTGGCGAATGTTCATGCGAATCCATTTTAAAATCGCTTCCGTATTTTCGGTAATGTGATAATAAAGCTTTTTTTCATACTTCGGCGGAAGAAAAATAAGATTCACGACAAATGCAGCAAGCACGCCAAGCATAATGGTTGAAAAGCGAATCGCCGCAAATTGAATGAAATTTGCGTTCGTATATTCCATAATGGCGATCACGGTGACTAATGCGACCGAAATCGTTGACTCTAGCCGAAGCTGCAAGCAAAGAGCGATCACTAAAATCGCCGTCAACCCAACGATAAACGGGTTATGGCCAAATAAAAGGACGCTGACAATTGCAAAAACAGCGCCGATTATGTTTGCTTGTACTTGCTCGACGAGCGATAAGTACGACCGATAAATCGTTGGCTGCATCGCAAATACCGCGGATATACCGGCAAACAATGGTGAAGGGAAGTTCATCATGCTTGCTAAAGAAAGCGCTAATGTAACGGCGATTCCCGTTTTAAAAATGCGGGCTCCGAGTTTCATAATTGTTTCGTATCCTTTCTTTTGTGTCAAAAAAGATGCTAAACAATTTAGTAATATACATCGTCTGGAAGAAGATATCAAGCAAAAAATGAAACGGACGTACTATATATATTGCAGCATTGTTGCATTAATTACACAAAAAAGAGGCATCTCGGTTCAGATGCCTCTTTTGTCATTATTCCGTAGAAACGGAAGGGTCCGCTTGTTCTTTGGATGGAATTACTTGGAAGAAATGTTCTTCCGGTTTTTCAAGCAGCGGCTTCAGTGACTCTGCCTCTTCGATTTGTTCGTGCTCGATTAGTAAGTCAATATATTTTGATAAAAGCTCATACACATCTGCTTTTCCACGCTCGTTTAAGCGTTCAATGCGCACTTGGGCGCCTTTTGCGATTCGGCGCTCAAGAGCTGCTTTCGTTAACCCCATTTCTGGCTGGTGACGCAAATAGACGACGCCGCCTGTCATTCCAGCGCAAATCCATGGGCCTGGGTCACCGAGAACGAGCCCGCGCCCGTTCGTCATATATTCGAACGCAAACCCTTTAATGTTCGCACGTGCGCCAATATTGCCGTGTTCTTCTTCTGGAATTGGTGAGGTGACTTGGCCACCGATAATCATGTCTGCGCCGGAAAGACGAATGCCAGCACGAGCATCCGCGTTGCCTTGGACAACGAGCAAGCCTTTTTGAGCCCCATAGCCAAACCCTTTTCCGACCGATCCGTTGTAAAACTTGCCATCTTTCCCTTTCGCTTTAAAGATGAGGATGCTGCCGCCGAGCGCTGTTTTTCCGATGCCATCTTGCGCACCGCCATCGACGTGAATGTGAATGCCGTAGCTGTTGTAAGCGCCTAGGCCGTTTCCAGGGATCGAGCCGTTTTTAAAACGCAACGTCACGTTCGGCAATTTTTTATACGAGCCATCTAAGCGACCGCGAACGCGATGGCACGACACGCGGCTGCCGAGAACGCGCTGCTCGGATGTGACAGCGGAAAATTCGCGCGAGCGGTGCAAGTCTTCGACGCGGTAATCGAGATATTCGGCTCCAGCTGCGACTAGCAACTTCGTTTCTTCCACGCTTGCTCGTATTTCTTTTGGTGTGAATTGTCCGACTTCGAGCACTTTTAGCAAATACGTCAAATCCATTTTTTTCAAGCCTCTTACTTGTTCTAACAAGTCGGAACGGCCGACAATGTCTTGCAATCGTTCGAAGCCAAGGGCAGCTGTTAGTGCTTTCAATTCGTTTCCGAAAGCGGTAAATAAGTTGACCAATCCTTGGACAGCCGCATCGAATTGCCGCGGGACGAAGCGTCGCAACCCATGCTCTTTTGCTTGCGCTTCCGATTCGATTTGCGTCGCAATCCCGACATGGCATGTATCTAAATGGCAGCCGCGGCATGTTGTACAGCCGATCGCAATCATCGAAAGGGTACCGAAGCCGATCCGGTTTGCACCGAGCAGCATGACTTTGATGACATCAAGCGCACTTTTAATGCCGCCATCGGCCCAAATTTCCACTTGATTGCGCAACCCTGCTTCTAAAAGAGCGTTGTGTGCGGCTTTGACGCCGATTTCGACTGGAAGTCCCACATGTTGCAACGCGTGAATGCGGGCTGCCCCTGTTCCACCATCAAAGCCGCTTAACGTAATAATGTCCGCGCCGGCTTTAGCAATTCCGACCGCAATCGTTCCGATGTTTGGCACGACCGGCACTTTAACGGCAACTTTCGCTCGGTCGTTTGCTGTTTTGAGCTCGGCAATCATTTGAGCCAAATCTTCGATCGAATAAATGTCGTGGTTGTTTGATGGCGAAATGAGATCAGAGCCGATCGTGGCGTTCCGAGCTTCCGCGATTTTCGCGGTTACTTTTGAACCTGGCAAATGGCCGCCTTCTCCTGGTTTTGCCCCTTGGCCGATTTTAATTTCTAACAAATTCGAAGAGTTCAATAATTCAGCATTCACGCCAAAACGGCCTGATGCGACTTGCTGGCCGCGCGTGCGCGGATATTTGCCGAGCATATCTTTAATTTCGCCGCCTTCGCCGTTCAAGCTGACCATGTTGAGCCGGTCAGCCGCTTCGGCATAAGCGCGGAATGCGACTTCGTTTTGCGAACCGAACGACATCGAGGCGATCACAAACGGAAGGCTATGTTCACCGACGCTAATATCGACTTTTTCTACTGGCACTTCTTGTTTCGCTTTTTTCAAATCAAGCAAATGCCGAATCGTTGTTGGCGTTTCCGTTTCTATTTCCGTCAATTTTTCGCGATAGCTGTCGTATGACCCGGTTTGCGCCACTTCCCCAATTGCTTTCCAAATGCGCGGGAAGACGTGGAACGTTTTTCCTGGTTTCGCATTTTCGTTGGCATAGTCGTTCGCACGGGCGATCGCATCTTCTTTTAACGCTGCAAAATCGTATTGTAACGAGTCAGAGCCAAAGAAGTTGACGATTTTCAAAACATCGGCAATTTCGTTATGCAAGCCGATTGATGAAAAGAGGCGGCTGTATCCGCGCAATTCATGAATGCCAATCGTTGAAATGACTTTTTCCAACCCTTTATTTAAAGCGTTGAATAAATTGACCACTGGTTTGATCGAATCTTCTGATGCGACGGTCGCAAACATTAAATACGGGCTAATCGCGTTGGCACCTAATCCGTAAGCGACGATGAGATCGTGCAGCGAACGAATCGCACCGGACCGGAGCAATAGCGAGCAGTCGCGTCGTAACCCATTCCCCGTTAGCGCCTGATCGATGGCGGAAGTCACGAGCAACGGATCGATCCATAAATTTCCGTTTTGATGCGCTTCTGCATCGTCAAGAATGAGCAACGTTTTTCCAGATTGAACAGCTTCACACGCTTCGTTCGCAAGCCGGTGAAGCGCTTCTTTTATCGTCTCGTCCGCCGTAAACGTCGCAGAAAGCATGTACGCGAGTTGCTTTGTTTGGAACGCGTGAACGACTTGGTCATATGAAGGATGTTCTAATGCTGCAGCGCTATCATGGCCGAGCTTTCCTTCAATTAAAACTGGTGAAATAAGTTCAATCACATATGAAGGCGGCTGCGCATCTAACAAAGATGGGCGTTTGCCAATGATCGTTCTTGTTGAGAAATGCTCCGTTTCACGGTCGCGGTCGATCGCTGGATTTGTGACGACAGCAACGCTTTCTTTAATGAAATCGGCAAGATTTTTCCGATTTGGATCAATCGCCGCAAGCGGTGCATCATGCCCGAGCGAACGAATCGGCTCTGCCCCTTTTTCAGCCATTTGTTCCAACAGTTGAATATGTTCGCGATCCCAGCCGAAAGCAGCGTATTGCCCGTTATGCACTTTGCTTGGCGTGGCGACAAATAAATGTTTTTCCAACGTTGGAGGCGTAAGCCGTGCTCGGAAGTTCGCCACATCAAACCGCTTTGAAAAGCGCTCATACACTTCTTCTTGGAAAGCGGCGTATTCCAATACTTGAATATGACCGTCTGCTCCCCATTTCAACCCGATTTTTTCGCCAGGCGCAATCGGTTTCGGCTCACCTGTATATTCGCTCGCCGGAATAATTCCTGGTTCAGAGGCGAAAATGAAACGGTCTTCTGTATCTAATTTCCAAAGTGGACGCAATCCTAATGCATCTACACTAAATACCGCTTCATGTCCATAGCGAGAAATGATGCCTGCTGGACCTTGGGCGAAGTGTCCCCACGCTTCGCGAATATACGTATACAAATCTTGCAAATGTTCAGGATATGCTTTTATTTCATTAATAATTGGCGGAAACAAAATATCCATCGCTTCAAACAAACTGTATCCGTGGCGGCAAATGAGTGTTTCCATTGTGCGGCTCAAGTCTTGCGAATCGCTTCCGCCGATGGTGAGTGGAACACCGAGCATCATCGCTTCATCGCGCAGTTTGGCGATCGTATTAATTTCTCCGTTATGTCCTAACACACTAAATGGTTGAACGCGGAAAAAGTTCGATAACGTATTTGTCGAGTAACGGTTATGTCCCAACGTCATCGTGGAAGCGACAAGTGGGTTTGCTAAATCATAGTAATATTTCGGTAAAATATCTCCCGCGCCCATTACTTTATAGACAACATGGAAATGGCTTAAAGAAGCAACGTGAATATTTTCGTCTTTTTCGATGTCGATGAGCAAGTCAAACAACCGTTGCGTTAACTGCGCATTGTCAATAGGCAAAAACGCTACTTGCCAAAATACTGGCTCTTGACGCAAAGCAATCGGTCCGAGTGCGTGGGAAGAAGTAACGCGATCCGATTCGAAAAGAAGCGTGAGACCAAATTGTTTGAATAATTGTCTCATCTTTTCTTTTGCCTGTTCAACGTCAGTCGTGCGATTGATGAAAATATGCCCAACCGTAAAATGAGTGTCGTTAGCGATTTCTGGATTTTGACCAGCGTTCGCTAACTTCTCCATCCAAAGCGCTCGCGGGATATCGATATGAATGCCGACGCCGTCTCCTTCACCGTTAATAAAACCGGCGCGGTGGTTCATTTTCACAAGGGCATTAATACAGGTCATAATGTTTTCTCTTGTTGGAATGCGGCGTTTTTCAATAGCTGATACAATGCCACAAGCATCGTGTTCGGTGTGATGGAAATCTTTAAAAAGACTTGGATTCCAACGCTGTTTCATGATTGATCGGCTTGAAAGTGGGAGTCCCACCTTTGCCTTTCACCTCCTGCGCACAATGTTCTATAAGAAAAATACGGAGTAACGATTGTTAAATGAAAATTTTCAGAATTTATAGTCTATGTTACCACGATCAAAGGGGGAAATCAATTATTTATTCATTTTTTTGGATATAATATTCATTTTAAAAGACGAGGATAGTAGAATTGATTGTAAGCGTTTTCAGTTTATTTTTAAAACTAAACGGAAGGTATATCCTTCCGTTTAGTTTGCATATTTATTCATTTTTCAATGTTTTAAATGCATGTTCTACCGCTTGAATTGTATATTGAATATCTTCTTCTGTATGGGCAAGAGTAACGAACCATACTTCATATTTTGAAGGTGCAAGATTGATCCCTTGGCGCAACATGAGTTTGAAAAATTTCGCAAACATCTCGCCGTCCGTCTGTTGGGCTTGTTCATAGTTTTCAACTTTCTCGGTCGTAAAGTAGACGGTCAATGCCCCTTTTAGACGGTTAATTGTTACCGGAATACCGTATGTTCGGGCATGAGTTAAAATTCCTTCCTCTAACATTTCGCCTAGGTGGTCAAGATGCTCGTAAACGCCGTCTTGTTTTAACACTTCTAGGCAAGCGATGCCAGCGAGAATGGAAGCAGGGTTTCCAGCCATCGTTCCCGCCTGATACGCAGGTCCTAGCGGAGCGACTTGTTCCATAATGTCCTTCCGTCCACCGTAGGCGCCAATTGGGAGACCGCCGCCGATAATTTTTCCGAGCGCGGTTAAGTCTGGTTCAATGCCTAATAAATTTTGCGCCCCTCCATACATAAAGCGGAACGCGGTAATGACTTCATCGTAAATGACAAGCGCTCCTGCTCGATGGGCGAGTTCGTTAATCGTTTCAAGAAACCCACGTTTTGGCTCCACGATGCCGAAGTTACCGACAATCGGCTCCACAAGAACGGCCGCGATTTGATCGCCCCATCGTTCCATCGCCTGCCGAAAAGAGTCAATGTCGTTAAATGGAACGGTGATTACTTCTTGGGCGATGCTTTTTGGAACGCCGGCAGAGTCAGGTGTTCCTAATGTCGATGGACCAGAACCAGCCGCAACGAGCACAAGGTCGGAATGACCGTGATAACAACCAGCAAATTTAATAATTTTATCCCGCCCTGTATATGCACGGGCCACACGAATCGTCGTCATGACTGCTTCTGTTCCAGAGTTGACGAAACGCACTTTTTCTAACGAAGGAATTGCCTCTTTTAACATTTTGGCGAACGTAATTTCATAAGGGGTTGGTGTTCCGTATAGTACTCCGTTTTCCGCTGCGCGCTGAATCGCTTTCGTAATGTGCGGATGGGCATGTCCGGTAATGATCGGTCCGTACGCCGCTAAATAATCAATATATTTATTGCCGTCTACGTCCCAAAAATAAGCGCCTTGCGCTCGTTCCATGACGATAGGGGCGCCTCCGCCAACCGCTTTATACGAGCGGGAAGGGCTGTTGACGCCGCCGACGATATGTTCGAGCGCTTCTTTGTATAGTTGTTCAGATTTTGTAAACTGCATGCTGAAAGCCTCCTATGCAAATGTTTGCCGCTTTCTATTGTACCATAAGCATACCATTTGTTTCTCATGTCGACTTTCGCTAAACTATTGCTTATGTGGAGGTCGAGAACATGGATTATGCAATTGAAGTAGAGAAACTGCGGAAAGAATTTAAGTCTTATTCAAGCCGTTCCGGTTTAATGGGAGCGTTTCGTGATTTATTTACGAGAAACTATAAAATCATTCGTGCGGTCGATGATATTTCATTTACCGTCAAGCAAGGAGAGATGGTAGGGTACATTGGGGAAAACGGCGCTGGAAAATCGACGACGATTAAAATGTTAACAGGGATTTTGACGCCGACTTCTGGAGAAGTTGTTGTCAACGGCATGAATCCTCATAAAGAACGTGAGGCGTTCGTTCGGACGATCGGGGTTGTGTTCGGCCAACGTTCGCAACTATGGTGGGACATTGCGGTGCAAGAATCGTTTCGGCTATTAAAAAAAGTGTATCGCGTATCTGACAAAGATTACAAAGAACATATGGAGCATGTCATCGAAACATTGGATATCGGCCCGCTGCTCGACAAGCCGGTGCGTAAATTGTCACTTGGCCAGCGAATGCGTTGTGAATTGGCCGCGGCCTTGATTCATAACCCGCCGCTTTTGTTTTTAGATGAGCCGACCATCGGGCTAGACGTGCTAGTGAAACTGAAAATCCGCCAATTTTTAAAAGAAATTAACGAAAAATACAAAACGACGATTTTATTAACAACACACGATATTGCCGATATTGAAGCGTTATGTGAACGCGTCATTATGCTTGATGAAGGAAAAATTATTTATGATGGGTCGCTGCAGCGGCTAAAAGAAAATTGGGGCGAAGGAAAACAAGTGCAGTTCACGTTTGCTAAAGAAGTTACGGATGGAGAGTTGGGTGTTCTTACTAGCGACTTAAAAGTCGGCTGGCGCAAAGGCGAGCAAGCCAACAGTTGGATTGCGCACGTGCCTCCTGTGCATGTATCCGATGTCATTAGCCGGGTAGTCGCGCGTTATGATATTCAAGATATTAATATTGATGAAATTTCAACAGAAGAAATTATTCGCAACATCTATGAAGAAGGTGTTGTGCATGGATAAGTATATAGAAATGATTCGCATCCGCTTTTTAATGATGCTAGCTTACCGCACGAACTACTATACCGGCATTCTTATTTATTGCATTAATATCGGGGCGTATTATTTTCTTTGGTCCGCTATTTATAGCGGAAAATCAGCCATTCAAGGAATGTCGATAGAGCAAATGACGACGTATGTAGCGGTATCGTGGATGGCGCGGGCGTTTTATTTTAACAATATAGACCGTGAAATTGCGATGGAAATTAAAGAAGGGAAAGTAGCGGTTGAACTGATTCGGCCGTACAGTTATTTAGGTATGAAAACGATGCAAGGATTGGGAGAAGGGGTTTTCCGGCTATTCTTCCTTTCGCTTCCTGGCGTTATCATTACCGCTTTTCTGTTTCCGCTTCATTTTTCCAGTGATATGAGCACGTGGGGGTATTTTGCCCTCTCAATTATACTAAGCTTTGTGATTAATTCGCAATTGAATTTACTAGCGGGAGTAGTGACGTTTTTTACCTTAAATAACGAGGGATTGCTGCGCGCCAAACGGTTTGTGATTGATTTATTTTCCGGTTTGATTTTGCCGATTAGCTTTTACCCTAGCTGGGCGCAAGAAGTGATGAAGTATTTTCCGTTTCAGGCGATCAGCTATATTCCGAGCATGATTTTTACGGAAAGTTTCCAAGGGCAGGCGATCATCGACGGGCTATTGTTTCAACTCGTTTGGAGCGTGATATTGCTCATTCCGCTTCAGCTGCTTTGGAAAGCGGCGAAAAAGCGGCTCGTTGTTCAAGGGGGGTGATGGCATGTTTTACGTGTCTATCTTTTTTCAATATATGGCTCAATATATGAAAACGAAGCTACAATATCGGACAGATTTGGTGGTGGAGTTTATTTCCGACCTTATGTTTCAGGCAGTAAACTTAATTTTCATTCTTGTTGTGTTCGGGCATACAACGTTATTGCACGGTTGGACGAGAGATGAAATGATTTTCATTTACGGCTTCTTTTTAGTACCGTTTGCTTTGTTTGGCGCGTTTTTTAATATTTGGGATTTTAATGAGCGCTACATCGTGCGCGGGGAAATGGACCGTGTTTTAACCCGGCCGGTGCACAGTTTGTTTCAAATTATTTTAGAACGAATGGAACTTGAGTCGCTTGTTGGCGGCTTGACGGGTATTATCATTATGGTTTATGCAGGTGTACGGTTACAGCTAGAATTCCATTGGTATGATCTTTTCGTGTTCATTTTGTTTGTGCTTGGCGGAATGCTCGTTTACGCCGGTGTGTTTATTTCGCTAGCCACGATTAGTTTTTGGTCGGATGCGAGAAGCTCCATTATGCCAATGATGTACAATGTTAGCAATTACGGCCGCTACCCGGTCGATATTTATAACCGCGTGATTCGCTATATATTGACGTGGGTATTGCCGTTTGCCTTTGTCGGGGTCTATCCGTCCGCTTATTTTCTCGGTAAAAAAGAATGGTACGGCTACGCTTTTTTAACGCCGGTGATGGGTGTAAGCTTTTTTATGATTGCTGTATTTTTATGGAATAAGGGAGTGAAGCGATACCGAGGTGCAGGAAACTGAAATAGCATATTTGTGGTAAACTCCTCGTATACATAGCATGTACGAGGTGATGATGATGGAGTGGCTTATTTTAATAGTAGCGATACTAGTGTTAAGCATTGTTTCCGTATGGACCAGTCAAGTGAGCGAGCATAAATATGTTTCGTTGGAAAACCTCATTGTATTGATTTCCTTATATTTAACGATGATGATTGGATTTGGACTGATCTATACGATTTTAGAAATAAATGGGTATAATGTCTTTGTCAAAAATTATAATGACATCGCAGGCGGATTTTTTTCCGTCCTGCAAGATAGTTTATACTTTAGTGCGACAACACTGTTATCGGTTGGCTATGGTGATGTCATTCCGATCGGGGCGGGAAGGTGGCTCGCGGTTGTTGAAGCGTTATTAGGATATATTATGCCCGCTGCATTTGTGGCGCGGGTCGTGATCGACTGGGAAAAAGAACATATGATACGTTAGGAGGAGAGGTCAATGCAATTAATCGGAAATCCGGCTCCGGATTTTACGCTACCGGCAAGCAACGGACAGATCGTATCGCTTTCTGATTTTCGTGGAAAGTTTGTTGTATTATATTTTTATCCGAAAGATATGACGCCTGGTTGCACAACGGAAGCGTGTGATTTTCGTGACTACTACGATCAATTTCGCGATTTGAACGCCGTTATTTTAGGAGTTAGCACCGATTCAGTAGAACGGCATCAAAAGTTTATTGAAAAATATGCGTTGCCGTTTTTACTGTTAGCGGACGAGCAACACGAAGTAGCCGAAAAATATGGTGTTTGGAAGCAAAAGAAAAATTTCGGGAAAGAATATATGGGGATCGAGCGCTCGACATTTGTCATTGACGAGGAAGGGAAATTACTGAAGGAATGGCGCGGTGTGAAAGTCAAAGGTCATGTAGAGGAAGCGTTAGCTTATATTCGTCATGTCGTTCAAAAATAGGTAGATGTCCAAACTAAAATAGGACTGGAGCATATATTGTTGGTGTAGGGCATACCTCCTCAAATGGAATCGATTGGTGCGGAAAGTGATTCCGCACACTTTTTATGTTAAAAAGCCGAATAAACTCATATATTAATGATACGAATATTGACAAAGCAGCCGAAATAACGGTAGACTAATTATAAAAATTATAAAATAATAATTCTTTTTTTAAAAGGAAGCGAGGTGCATGACGGTGTCTGAAGAGCAACTGCTAAAAGAAGCGCTGGACACGTTGAAACAAACGGGAGTGCGCATTACTCCGCAACGTCATGCGATATTGGAATATTTAATCCGTTCCATGTCACACCCGACGGCTGATGAGATCTATAAAGCGTTAGAAGGAAAATTCCCGAATATGAGTGTTGCAACGGTTTATAATAATCTCCGTGTGTTTAAAGAAGTGGGGCTTGTTAAAGAATTAACGTACGGTGATTCGTCAAGCCGGTTTGATTTCGTTACCTCTGACCACTATCATATCATTTGCGAACGGTGCGGAAAAATCGTCGATTTTCACTATCCGGGATTAGATGAAGTGGAAACGCTGGCGGCGCATGTGACAGGATTTAAAGTAAGCCACCATCGCATGGAAGTGTACGGTGTCTGTGCAGACTGCCAACATTACCGTCCGCATTAAAGAGCTGATAGCAGTGAAAGGCTATCAGCTCTTCTTTTTCTTGCGGTTATATTTTTCGTCAAACTCTTTGCCAGCTAATTCAGGATCTAATGTTAGCGGCTCGCTGCAATACATACATAGATCGACTCGTCCGAGCATCTTTGTTGTTTTTCCACAGCTTGGACAGACTACTTGAATGGTCCTTGTCGACAACATCCCGATCCAAAAATACACAACGGTGCTGGCAATAATAAAAAGCAACCCTAAAATCATAAATAGCGTCATAATCCACATCGAAGTGCGGAAGAATATCCCTATATACATGACGATAAAACCGACAAAAATTAAGCCAAGCGCAAATGTGCGGATTTTATTAATTTTACTTGAATATTTAATCGACATTTTGTCCGTCCCTCCTCCCCATAACTATACCATAAAATTTAGGCAAATTTGCAAAGAGGAATTTTGCGATTTTTGTCGAAATAGCTAACATAGTGTTGAAATGTTCGAAGTGATGGAGGAAGACGTATGGAGGATTTAATTCGCCCCATTTATCAAGAGAGGGCAAGCCACCGCAATACGCTAGGAATTTTGATGATTGAAAAAAAATTTAACAACTCAGCGATTACGGATACGTTTGATGTTGTTTTACTAGTCATTGTAAAAGAAGCAGATTGTCCGGTTTTTAGTAAACATTACACAGCGAAAGGGCAAAAGGCAGCGTTGTATGTCGTAAGTGAGGAAAAATTAAACGAGTGGCTTTTGCTCGGTTCTAACCGCAAAGTCATTGATTGGGTGTTCAATGGGAAAGTATTGTTTGACCGGAACGAGTACGTTCAGCAGCTGCGAAACCGAATGCTAGAATTTCCAGAAGAAGCGCGCCGGTTAAAAATGGGGGTGGAGTTTGCGAAGCTAATTCGGCGATATACAGACGGAAAAGTGTTTTTAGAAACAAAGCAGCTTTTGGATGCCTACAATCATGTGGTGCATGCCCTCCATCATTTAGCGCGACTGGCGGTCATTGAAAAAGGATTTTATCCTGAGATAACAGTATGGAACCAAGTGAAGCAGATCGATGCCCAAATTTATAAACTTTACGAAGAGTTGGTAGGAAGCGACGAACCTTTAGATAAGCGGCTTGAATTATTGTTTTTAGCGAGCGAATTTTTAATTCATTCACGTATTCCATCTGGCTCGGCTCACTTATTGAAGGTGTTGAAGCAACAAGAAGGTGCTTGGAGCATTGGAGAAATTGTCGGCCATCCAGAGTTAGAAGTGTATTCTGTTGATTTGGTGATTATGCTCGAGTATTTAGTAGATAAACATGTGTTAGTAGTAGAAGAGAGGTCGACAAAAGGACAACACGTTTTTCACCGCTATTACAAGGTAGCAGATCATTAACAAAGAATAGAGAGGCCCGATCTTCTAAAGACAACAACAAATGAGAAGGGCCTTTTGCTTTGTTGTATCGGTAATAAAAGTTCGGATTTTACAGCAGATGAGAAATACAAAAAATTATAAAAAAGCTGTTGACTTAATCAAATAAAAATGATAAATTAAAAAACGTCGCTGCAAGGCAGCGATCGAGAGGAAAAAGATATTGACAATAGTAAACGAACATGATATTATGAGAAAGTCGCTTCAAGCGATGAAGGAAA
>NZ_JAPSMC010000056.1 GCF_026847645.1 Anoxybacillus sp. J5B_2022 | reverse complement strand
AGTAACTGTATAACACTAGCATGGTGTCTATCACTAACTACTATAGCATCGCGGTTGGCCAACAGAGCTTTGTGTTCCTTCTCTTTAGTGGAAGGAAATAAGCAAGGGAAAGGAGGGAACGGCTGCGATGAGATGGGTGTCATGTTTGGAAAAACGCAACTTTTTAACGTCTTTTTTGCAAACCTATCGCCTAAAGCATCCGGATGCCCGGTTTGTATTGAAGTATTTGCTTCAGCATTCCCATTTGCTTCAAAACGTCCATTTTACGGAAACTGAGCAAAAGCAGGCACGGTGGCTCATCATTTCGACTGCCATGGCCGAGGAAGAAGGGCTCGTGTTTTATCGGCGCGGCCAAAAAAGCACAAATTTATCAGCGATTATGGGCGATTTGGCGCTGCATCCAAACGAGCCGCTGTATTTAACTCTCCATTTTCCTGGAAAGACGAGGGATTTTTCGTACCTTCGGCTGATTGATCATCGGGCGTTTGAAAACGTCCGGCGGTATGAGCTCCATGAGAAAATGGCGAAAGCGGCCGAACAAGTGCTAGATGAAGCGTTAAAGCGCTATGAGGTGTCGAGATTGAAAATGCAAATTGACCAGGCGCTTGACCGTAAAGACATGGTGTTGTTTCAACAGTTGACGGAACAGTTGAAAAAATACGAAGGCCAAAGCTAGGCATAGGCATGGTGCCTGTCATACCCCGAGGATTGTCTGTAGAAACAGAGAGTCATAGTTGTGGCTCTCTGTTTTGTAGTGCGCCCAGCATGGGTGTAGTCTATAGGGTGAGAGTCCAGAACTGCGAAAGAAGAAGTAGCAGTTCGCTTAACGCAAGGATGTCCGTGTCGACGCGGAATCCGAAGAAAGCGAGCGGCAAACTTCCGGTCTGGGGCATTGTTCCTGTCTCACGATTCTTCTCCGTTTGTTGCGATGACATGTTTATACCAGAAAAACGACTTTTTCTTCTTGCGTTCTAATCGAACCGTTTCTTTGGCTTGGTGCCTTGAAGATCGTCGTGCGGAACTTTTGCTTTTCTTCTCTCCTTCCGTTTTAATAAAATTATGTCGCACTTTTTTGAAACGTGAAAATGACGGCATTTTATATCGGATAGGAGAGGGAAACTGATGAAGATTCAATCGATTGAACCGACGCCAAGTCCAAATACAATGAAAGTGCTGCTCGATGAAGAGCTTCCATTTGGAACAAGCCACAACTATAAGCCGGACCAAGTTGAAAATGCCCCTGCCATCATCCAGCAATTAATGAAAATCGAAGGCGTTAAAGGCATTTATCATGTGGCCGATTTTTTAGCCATTGAACGGCATCCGAAGTGTGATTGGAAAGCGATTTTAACAAAAGTGCGCGAAGTGTTTGGCGAAAATGTTGATCATCTTCAAGACAATGAGCCAGTGCGCAACGATCATTTCGGCGAAGTGAAAGTATATGTGCAAATGTTGTATGGCTTGCCGATGCAAGTGAAGTTAACCGACGGTCAGGAAGAGAGACGGGTCGGCTTGCCGAAGCCGTTTATCGATGCGGTGCTAGAAGCGCAAAAACATGCCGGCAATATTGTCGTTGAGCGAAAATGGGTCGAAAAAGGTGTTCGGTACGGAACATTTGAAGAAATCGGTGCCGAGATTGTCGAGGAGTTGTCTGCCGCTTATCCGCCGGAACGGCTGGAGCGGTTCGTGCAAATGTTTAAAAGAGGCGAGCAGGCGAAAACGCAAAAACGAGTGAGTTTTCAAGTGACGAAGCAAATGCTGGATGATCCAGACTGGACGAAACGATACGCGGCGTTGGAACAGATGGCAGAGCCGACGGAAGAAGATTTGCCGGTATTGGCAAAGGCGTTAAAAGACGAAAAAGTGGCGATTCGCCGCTTGGCGACTGCTTATTTAGGGATGATTGGCGGTAAAAAAGTGCTCCCGTATTTGTATGAAGCACTAAAGGATCAAGCGGTCTCTGTGCGTCGTACCGCCGGGGACTGTCTGTCTGATATTGGTGATCCTGAAGCGATACCGGTCATGATCGAGGCGCTGAAAGATCCAAGCAAATTGGTTCGCTGGCGCGCGGCGATGTTTTTATACGAAATTGGTGATGAATCAGCTCTTCCTGCTTTAAAAGCGGCAGAAAATGACCCGGAATTTGAAGTAAGCATGCAAATAAAGATGGCGATCGAACGAATCGAGGGCGGCGAAGAGGCAAAAGGATCCGTTTGGAAGCAAATGACGGAAAGCAGAAGAAAAGGAAATAGTGGTGAATGATCAAAAAACGGCAACGAAATTGCAAATCGGTGCCTGTGCATCGAAAAGTAGACAATATAAATTCGATTTATGCAAAGGAATCAGAGCTAAATAGCGCTGGTTCCTTTCTTTTCTCGTTTATTCTCGTGGCACCCCATATTGTTAAAACAGTTTGTTTTAGAAATTGTGATAGTAAACAGCCTGATCTCCGACTTCATTTAAATGAAATTAAAGGTTCTTAAATGAACTTTTTGAAGGCAGTGCTTTTTATTTAGAGAGATTTTTGTGATTTAGTCTTCGATAACATTCAGGGGTATTTATTCGTCTTTTTTGACATGATACTAACTTTCAGTGCTACAATATAGAAAAGTAGTTCTGATGAATCTTTAAACATGAACAAAATCTTCATGGATAGACCACCAACCATTGGTATGCTGTGGAGGTGTTTTTGTGTGAAGAGCGGGCGAGAGGGTGTTAAAGAAATGTGGAAGCGCTTTATTTTCCAGAATGAAATAGATGAAAGGCTTTCTCCTATGATTCGAGACTCTTGGATTCGGTCGAAAAAATGGGAGGTCGACCCTTTCCAACGACACGGCCGCATTAAAAAAATTGAAGCAGAACGGTACAAAAATCTTATTGATTGGTCCATGCCGTTAATGGAAGGTCTTTATTCGATAGTAAAGGGGTCTGGATTTTTAGTCATTCTTTGCAATGAAAAAGGGCAACTATTAAAATCAATCGGTGATGCCGACACGCTGTTAATGGCGGATAAAATAGGTTTTGTTGAGGGAGCTGATTGGAGCGAACGAGTGATGGGGACTAATGCCATTGGCACATCGATTGTGATCGATCAACCTGTACAGATATTTGCTGAGGAGCATTATTCGCAAATATGCCAATCATGGACTTGTTCTGCCGCCCCGATTCATGATTCAAAAGGCACTATTATTGGGGTGTTGAATGTTTCCGGTCCATACGAAAAGGTGCATCCACACACATTGGGAATGGTGGTTTCAGCAGTCAAAGCTATTGAGTATCAATTAAGATTAAATGAAAATACAGAAAAAAATATTATGATGCAACGATTTTTAGAAGCGACAACGAATAATATGAAAGAAGGTATTCTCATTATCGATACGGAAGGAAAAATTATAAAAGCAAACGATCAATTGAAAAAGTTTCTTTGTCTTGGACAATCACAGTTAGAAGGTAAAAAAATCGATGAGTTTTTTACAAATAAATCCATCATTTCTAATAAGCCTGTTTATGTACAAAATCAAGAACTTCATTTAAAAATAGAGCCATCAAGAAATGTTCATCATGTAATGATCGATAAAATTCCCATTTATAAAGACAGCCATTGGATCGGTTCAATGATTATGATGAAAAAAATCGAAAAAGTGCGTCAATTTGTCAATCGCTTATCTGGAAACCAAGCAAAAATAACGTTTGATGATATTATTGGACAGCATCCTCATTTTATTCAAAAACTAAATGAAGCAAAACTCGCTGCGGCAACCGATTCGAATGTGTTAATATTAGGGGAAAGCGGAACGGGAAAGGAAATGCTCGCACAAGCCATCCATAATGCAAGCAAAAGAAAAAATAAGCCATTTATTGCTATTAATTGTGGCGGAATTCCGCGCGATCTTCTTGGCAGTGAGTTGTTTGGTTATGTTGAAGGCGCTTTCACCGGAGCGAAAAAGGGAGGAAGTGCCGGAAAATTTGAGCTTGCTGACGGCGGTACGCTCTTTTTAGATGAAATCGGTGAAATGTCCTTGGAAATGCAAGTTCTTCTTTTACGGGTGATTCAGGAAAAAGAGGTGATGCGAATCGGTGGTCATAAAGTGATCCCGGTCGATGTTCGAATTATTGCAGCGACGAACAAAAATCTTCGTGAGGAAGTCCAAAAGGGAAGCTTTAGAGAAGATCTGTTTTTTCGACTTAATGTTATGCCGATTATTCTACCTTCTTTACAGGAAAGAAAAGAGGACATTCCTCTTCTCGTTAAATATTTTATCAGCAAACTTTGCAACAAGTTAAATAAACCGTTTCCGGAAATTAGACCTGACTTTTTGCAAGCTCTTATTCAATATGACTGGCCGGGAAATATTCGGGAATTGCAAAATATATTAGAAAGAACACTAAACAGAAACACAAAACCAATTTTATCTGCAAAAGATCTACCAGAAGAATTGTTTCAACCGTTTTTATCTCAAGCAAAAGAAGAAATGGAAATTCATAAGGACGATATCAAAAAACGATCTCTTATCCGAGCATTGCACTTATTTAACGGAAACGTAACTAAAGCAGCAGAACATTTAGGTATCTCTAGAAGTACTTTTTATCGGCAAATGAAAAAATATAAAATTTCTTATTAATCAATTTATTGTTTCGTTTTGTGTCAAATTGTATCAATATGTAGCAACAAAGTGTTCCAAAATGGGACACTTTGTTGCATTTTTACTGTCTTATAAAATTTTCATAACGGAATGATGTACGTTACGGTAAATGAATATATGTATTCGTTTATGTTGGCATACTTTTTGCATCATAAATATAAATGAAAGCGCTTTATTTTAAATAAAGGAGGAGAGGTAATTGGTAATTTCTGTTGATCATCTTACTTGGATGTACAAAACAATGTACAAAATTCGTTATTACGAGGACAAAATGGCCGAAGCGTATGCAGAAGGAAAAAATCCTGTCTTTAATATCGGTGCAGGGCCTGTACCGGGTGAAATGCATCTGGCAACGGGACAGGAACCGGCTGCCGTCGGCATATGTGTTCATCTAAAAAAAGAAGATACGGTAACGTCGCCGCACCGTCCGCACCATCACGCGATCGCAAAAGGAGTTGACTTAAACCGAATGACCGCTGAAATTTTTGGAAAAGTGACTGGACTCGGCAAAGGAAAAGGAGGGCATATGCATTTATTTGATCCAGATGTCAAATTTTCTTGCGGCGGGATTGTCGGAGCGGGCATTCCCCATGCGCTTGGCGCAGCGCTCGCCGCAAAGAAAAAAGGAACGGATTGGGTAGCGGTTGCTTTTATTGGAGAAGGAGCTGCCAATCAGGGAGCTTTCCACGAATCTTTAAATATGGCGGCACTGTGGAATTTGCCTCTGATTGTCGTGATTGAGAACAATCAATACGGAATTTCTGTCCCTAAATCCGCATCCACGTCCGTTCCATCCAATGATATAAGAGCAGTCGCTTACGGAATGAAAGGATATTATGTGAAAGATAATGACCCGATCGAAATGTACCACGTTTCAAAGGAAGCGGTGGAACGGGCGAGAAAGGGAGGGGGGCCATCGATTATTGAAATTGAAACGTATCGTTATTTAGGGCATTTCCAAGGAGATCCGGAAGTTTACAGAGATAAAAACGAAGTGATTGGGCTAAGAGAAAAAGATCCGATTATTCGCATGCGTCAACTCCTAATCACAGAATATAGAATAGAAGAACAGCGGCTGATCGAATTGGAAAATAAGGCAAAGCAGGAAGTCGAAGCCGCCTATCAGTTCGCGCGCGAAAGCGATTATCCTGAACCGGAAGACGCTTTAAACGATTTGTTTGTCTAAACCACTATAGAAAGGGGTCGTAAACATGCAAAAAACAAAGCAACGCTTATTAACGGGAAATAAAGCGATTGCCGAAGCAATTCGATTAGAAATGGAAAGAGATCCGAATGTATTTGTCACGGGAGAGGATGTCGGTGCATACGGCGGGATATTCGGGGCAACGGAAGGATTATTTCAACAGTTCGGTCCTGAAAGAGTGATGGATACACCGATTTCCGAAACGGCTTTTATTGGAGCGGCCATTGGAGCGGCGGCCGAAGGAATGCGGCCGATTGTCGAATTAATGTTCGTCGATTTCTTCGGCGTTTGTATGGACCAAATTTATAACCATATGGCAAAAATTCCGTATATGTCAGGAGGCCGTGTCAAGCTACCAATGGTATTAATGACGGCCGTTGGCGGGGGATATAGTGATGCGGCCCAGCATTCACAAACATTATATGCCACTTTTGCTCATTTGCCAGGAATGAAAGTGGTGGCGCCATCCACTCCATATGATTTGAAAGGAATGATGATTTCTGCCATCCGGGACGATAATCCAGTTGTGTTTATGTTTCATAAAACGTTGCAAGGGTTGGGATGGATGGACCAATTAGACGCATCAGTCGGACATGTTCCAGAAGAAGCATACACCGTGCCAATCGGAAAGGCAAAAGTAGTAAGAGAAGGAACGGACATTACGATTGTAGGCATCCAAATGACGACTCATTATGCATTAGAAGCTGCCAAAAAATTGGAACAACATGGAATTCAGGCAGAAGTGATCGACCTACGTTCACTCGTTCCGTTAGACCGCGAAACGATTCTTCAATCGATTAAAAAGACGCATCGTTTATTGGTAGTCGATGAAGATTACTTATCATACGGCATGACAGCAGAAATCGCTGCGATCGCAGCTGAAGATGGTTTATATGATTTAGAGGCACCAGTCAAACGATTGGCTGTTCCAGATGTGCCGATTCCATACAGCCGTCCGCTTGAACAGTTTGTTTTACCAAATGCCGATAAAATTTTTCACGAAGCAATGAAACTAGTCAATGAATAAACGCGATTTCTAATATAGGAGGCAGCCTATGTTAATCGAAGTAAAATTACCGCGACTATCTGATGATCATGATGAAAGTTTAATCACCTTCTGGCATGTTTCAGAAGGGGATGCAGTCGAAAAAGGCGATACGCTTGTGGAAGTTCAAACAGAGAAAGCGGTTTCGGAAATTGAAGCTCCGGAGTCAGGGATCGTCAAAGAAATTAGAAAAAAAAGAGCGGACACGGCTGCGGTTGGGGAAGTATTGGCCATCATTGAAACAACTAATGACAGATTAATTGAAACAACTAATGAAACAACCCGTGTCGCAGAGGAACAGCCAAAAGTTGTGCAAGAGGTTCTTGAGGAGAGAAAAGCGACTCCGCGTGTAAAAAAATTAGCGAAAGAACTCGGGGTGGATTGGCGCCTTGTCATTCCAACTGGTCCTAACGGCAAGGTTACGGAAGAAGATATTCGAAACGCGGTGAAGAAAAGCGAAGAAAAGGAAAAACCATCAAACCAATTTTTCATCGCAACACCATCTGTACGCAAATTGGCGAGGGAACATAATGTCAGTCTTGAAGAAGTGACACCGACCGGTCCTAACGGAAGAATACTCAAAAGCGATGTTGAGGATGTCATCGCCAAACGAAAATTAGAACAAACAGAAACGGAAAACGAAGCGGTAGCCGGCAAGGAAAGAACAAAGGAAGAGGTGAGCATGCAAGCTCAACGAACAATCCCGCTTACCGGCATTCGAAAAATGATCGCAAAGGCGATGGTTCATTCGAAATCCGTGATCCCGCATGTGACTCATTTTGATGAGGTGAATGTAACGAATCTTGTGTCCCATCGCGAAAGGGTAAAACCATTTGCCGATGAAGAAGGAATTAAGCTCACTTATCTCGCTTATGTAGTTAAGGCGTTAACAACTGTGCTGAAAAAATATCCGATGTTAAATGCTTCATTGGATGATGAACGAGAGGAAATCATCTTAAAGGATGAATATCACATCGGTTTTGCGGCTGACACTGACCGCGGCCTTGTCGTGCCAGTGATTAAACACGCAGACCAAAAGTCGTTATTCCAAATTGCCAAAGAAATTCAAGAGCTTGCGAAAAAAGCAAAAGAAGGTTCCATCCAAGTGGATGAAATGACGGGATCTACGTGTACAATATCGAATATCGGCTCAACCGATGGTTCTTGGTTTACCCCGATTATCAATCATCCAGAATCATGTATTCTAGGCATCGGTAGAATTGAGAAAAAACCGATTGTCGTCCATGATTCAATTGAAATCGCACCGATGATGGCCTTATCGCTCAGCTATGACCATCGTTTGATTGACGGCGTTTTAGCCCAAAAAGCTTTAAACGAACTGAAAAAATCTTTAAGCGAGCCGGATTTGTTGTTTGTAAAATAAAAATCTCGGAATAATATTGTTCAAACTAATAGAAATTAAAGATAAGCCCCGGGGGAATACGTCCGGGGTTTTTGGTTACTTTTCATTTGTTGAGCCCCTGATTGCCAATGGATAGATAAACGAGGCTCTCTCGTTGCTGAACGTATCATAAAAGCAATTTTCAAGAAACACTAAATGAAACTAAAAATATTCAAAATATTATAAATGTATATATATAAGTTGAAACTTTGTTTTACATCCAGTAGAACGCCCGCTGCATTCTATCAAAATGACTTGTTATGAAGGAAAACAGAATCGAACAATCGGAAAATCTTTATTGCAACTTATATAGTGTTAAAATTAATAAAAAAATAGTTGCAATTTCAAATGTAATCGATTACAATAATCTCAAAATTAAGATAAATTTCATTTTAGGAAACGGAGATATGAAATGGTAACGATCAGTGATGTTGCAAAATTAGCGAATGTTTCTACAGCTACTGTTTCCAGAGTTTTAAGCAATTCCGGAAATGTGAAAAAGGAAACGACAGAAAAAGTTTTAGAAGCGATCCAAAAACTAAATTATCAACCAAATATATTAGCTAGACAGCTGCGAAAATTGGAAACAAAAACAATACTTGTTGTCGTACCAGATATTACGAACACATTTTTCTCAAAGATATTGAGAGGAATAGAACATGTGGCAATTGAAAACGATTACGAAGTCCTTCTTGGGGACACAGGTAATAATGTAGAACGCGAAAGAGTATATTTAGATATATTGCGCCAAAAAAAAGCAGATGGAATGATTTTGTTAACAGCGAGACTTGAATCTCATTTGTTAGAGGAGATTGCAAGTGAATTTCCTGTTGTTCTCGCGTGTGAGTACTTGGAAGGATCAACAATTCCAACTGTTTCCATAGATAATGTAAGCAGTGCAAGAAAAGCTACAGAGTATTTAATCAATTTAGGACATCGAAGAATTGGTTTTATATCCGGCCCTCTAAATGTTATATTAAGCCGTGATCGATTAAAGGGATTTCGGCAGGCAATGGCACAACATAATATTCCGATAGAGTCATTTTTAGTGCAAGAAGGCGACTTTTCTTTTGAAAGCGGCTATAACATGATGATGAAATTTTTAGCACTTGATCAACCTCCAACAGCTGTTTTTGCTGCTAATGACGAAATGGCGATTGGGGCGATAAAGGCAATCAAATCTAAAGGATTACGCGTACCGGATGACATTTCGGTTGTTGGATTTGACGATATACAATTCGCATCCATTTATGAGCCAGCACTAACTACCATTTCACAGCCGATGTTTGAAATAGGAAAGAAAGCAATGGAGTTATTAATAAAACTAATTAATAAAGATCAATTAGAAAAAAATCAGTATATATTGAGAGATCGACTTATTATTCGTGACACTTGCAAAAAATATGTTGAGATAGGTTTTAAAATGTAATCCATTACATTTTAAAACCTACAAATTATCTTTTTTTAAACATTTTTCAATGTAATCGATTACATTTATTTGCTTTTATTTACTTGAGGAGGTGGTGAAATTTCTATACGTCCGGTATAGTTGTGTAAATGACCTAAACAAATCAAACACGAATGGAGGTAGAATGATGAAACTAGGTTATCAAACAAATACTTGGGGAGGAGTAGTCGGCCACCCTGCAGGTGTTACATCTGTTAAGGATCTTTACTATCTTGCAAATGGTTCAACAGAAGAAGCATTAAAAGATATTGCTGCAACTGGGTATACAGGATTTGAAATTTTTGATGGAAACCTTATGCAATATATAGATAAAAAAGAAGAATTGAAGAAATTGATGACTGATCATTCATTGGATCTTATTGGTGTGTATTCCGGCGCGAATTTTATTTTTCCTGACATTTTAGAGGAAGAATTATTAAAGATGGAAAAAGTTGCTGCTTTCGCATCCGAGTTAGGTGCAACACATTTTGTGGTTGGAGGCGGCGCAATTCGAACGAATGGCATTTTGGAAAGCGATTACATCGATTTAGGACATGCCCTTGATAAAGTTGTAGCGATTGCAGAAAAATATGGTTTAATTCCAAGTTATCATCCTCATTTAGGAACGATTGTTGAGTCTCCGGAACAGTTGGATAAACTGATGAGTTTGACGTCTATTTATTTATGTCCCGATACAGCTCATATAGAAGCTGGGGGCGGCGATCCGGTTGAGGTGATCAAAAAATATTCGTCTCGCATTAAGTATATCCATTTCAAAGATTATGACAACGGTCAATTTCTACCTTTAGGAGAAGGGCATCAAAACTTTGATGAAATGATAAAAGCGTTAGAAGAAATAAATTATGATGGATGGATTACTGTAGAATTAGATAGTTATCCAGATCCGAAAAAAGGCGCGGAAATTAGCAGAGCATTTTTAAGAAAGTTTAATCTTTAGCATCTAACGAAGGGGGAAGGGTTGTATGAAAAAGTTTTTGTCCATGTTGATTGTCGTCTTGCTTCTTAGCATGGTTGCTCTTGTTGGTTGCAGCCCAAAAGAAAACGCTACCAATTCTTCTAGTAAACCATCCGATGGCGGAAAGGTAGAGGAAACAGGAGAGAACACAACATCGGGGCCAATTACCATTAACCCGGAAATTTCTGGGGATCAACAAATTTTAAGTAAGGGTCCTCATGGTGAAACAGCGATTTCTGCAAAAACATTACAATTAACGGAAGAAGAAGTGCAGAAGATTAAAGAAGGGAAATATAAAGCAGCTATTGTGATGCACTATGCTGGGAATGACTGGTCAACAGCGCAAATTGATGGTCTAAAAGCAACGTTTAAAAAGATGGGGATCGAAGTAGTAGCGGTAACAGATGCGAATTTTAAAGCAGAAAAGCAAGTTTCTGATATTGAAACGGTATTAGCAAAAAAACCGGATATTATAGTCAGCATTCCGGTTGATCCAGTTTCTACTGCCGAAGCATACAGAAAAGCAGCAGAAGCAGGTGTAAAACTCGTATTTATGGATAATGCTCCTCAAGGGTTAACAGCAGGCAAAGATTATGTCAGTGTTGTTTCAGCTGATAACTATGGAAATGGAGTAGCGGCTGCAGAAATTATGGCGGATAAACTAAACGGCAAAGGGAAAATCGGTGTTATTTTCCATGACGCAGACTTCTTTGTCACAAAACAGAGAACAGAAGCGTTTGAAAAGACAATCAAAGAAAAATATCCTGACATCAAAATTGTAGCGCGGGGCGGTATTACAGCTCCGAATGATGGGGAAAAAGTAGCGTCTGGTATGTTAACGAAACATCCTGATTTAGACGGTATTTTTGCGGTTTGGGATGTACCTGCTGAAGGAGCATTAGCCGCGGCGAGAACAGCTGGACGCGATGATTTAGTGATTACTACAATTGATTTAGGAACGAACGTGGCACTAGAGATTGCTTCTGGTGGCATCGTGAAAGGATTAGGAGCACAACTTCCATATGACCAAGGCATAGCTGAAGCTATTTTAGCTGGTTACGCGTTGCTTGGAAAACAAGCTCCGCCTTATGTGGCAGTGCCATCATTAAAAGTAACAAAAGAAAATGTGTTAGATGCATGGAAGCTTGTTTACCATAAAGATGCTCCTGATTCCATCCAAAATGTAGCAAAATAAAAAGATTAACTAGGAGGTTTTTGTGCTATGAAAAAATTTAACGTTGCGATGATTGGTGCAGGATTTATGGGGAAAGCGCATTCACTTTCATACGCTGGAATGCCAATGTTCTTTTGGCCAGCTCCGGGAATTCCTTATCGTAAAACAGTAGTCGATGTAACAGAAGAATTGGCAAAAGAAGCTGCTCAACGTTTCGGCTATGAAAATTACACTGTTAATTGGAGAGATGTTATCGAAGACCCAAGCATTGACATCGTAGATATTGTAACACCAAATGACTCTCATGCGGAAATTGCTATTGCGGCTGCGAAAGCTGGAAAACATATTATTTGCGAAAAGCCGTTAGCACGAAACGCTGAGGAAGCAAAGAAAATGTGCGATGCGGTAAGGGAAGCAGGCGTTAAGCATATGGTTGCGTTCAACTACAGAAGAACTCCGGCTGTGGCTCTTGCTAAAAAGTATATCGAAGAAGGGAGAATCGGTAAAATCCTTAATTTTCGCGGTACGTACTTGCAAGACTGGTCAGCGGATCCTAACTCTCCATTGTCATGGCGTTTTCAGAAAAAGGTGGCCGGTTCGGGAGCGTTAGGAGATATCGGTACACATGTTATTGACTTTGCACGCTACCTTGTAGGAGAAATTTCAGAGGTAATGGCCATTACAAAAACATGGGTGCCGGAAAGACCGATTCAAACTGGTGGTGTTGATAAATTAGGTACAGTGAAAGGACAAGCTGATACTCCTAAAGGAGTAGTTGATGTCGATGATGAATTCTCGACCTTATTAAAATTTGAAAACGGTGCCGTTGGTAGCATCGAAGCGACCAGAAATGCTTGGGGACGCAACAACTTCCTAACCTTTGAAATCCATGGTGAAAAAGGCTCGTTATACTTTAACTATGAACGGCGCGATGAATTACAAGTATGCTTTGCCGATGATCCAAGCGATAGTAAAGGATTTAGAACCGTTTACACAGGACCAGCCCATCCATATGGTGAAGGGTTATGGCCGATTCCAGCTCTAGGGATCGGATACGGTGAAACAAAAATTATTGAAATTTACGATTTCCTCAAATCGATTGTCGAAGATACGGAAGTTTCACCAAACTTCTATGACGGTTATCGTATCGCCGTTATTTGCGACGCCATTTTAGAATCTGCTGAAAAAGGTATGTGGATCAGCTTAAATGAGACATCGTTAAGTGTAAACTAGGAATTTTGGGGGGCTACTTTCACGAAAGTAGCCCCCAATAAAAAAGAAGGTGATTATAATGCAACAGCCTCTACTATCAATGGAAGGAATTTCAAAATCTTTCAATGGGATTAAAGTGCTCGATTCCGTCAACTTCTCACTCCGCAAAGGAGAAGTTCACGCACTGATGGGAGGAAACGGTGCAGGAAAATCCACATTGATGAAAATATTAACCGGAGTTTATACGGCGGATGAAGGAGAAATCTTCATTGAAGGAAAAAAAGTTTCGATCAATAATACGGAAGATGCGAAAAGAAATTATATATCAATGATTTTCCAAGAGTTCAGTTTAGTACCAACATTAACGGTTGCTCAAAATATATTTTTGACACGTGAACCAAAAAATTCGATAGGACTTCTCAATGAAAAGTTATGTAATGAAAAAACGAAGGAGCTATTAAAAGAATTAGAAGTAGAGGTCGAACCAACCGATGTGATTGCCAATCTCGGTGTTGGATATTGGCAAATGACAGAAATTGCTAAAGCGTTATCGCAAAACACAAAAATTTTAATCATGGATGAACCAACTTCCTCTTTAACGAAAAAAGAAACAGAGGTTCTTTTTGATATTATTCATAAATTGAAAGAAAAAGGGATCTCTATCATTTATATATCACATCGTATGGATGAAATCTTCCAAATTTGTGACCGAATTACGGTTTTACGTGACGGCAAAAAAATTACGACCGAAAATTGCGACGAGATAAGCATGGAAACGGTCATTCAACATATTGTAGGCGCAGATTTGGATAAAGCGTTTGAGTGGAAGGAAAGAGTTTATTCAACAGAAGGAACTCCAGTATTAGAAGTAAAAAATCTTGCCTCGGGGACGAAAGTCAAAAATATTAGCTTTCGATTATATCCGGGGGAGATTCTTGGTGTTGCCGGACTCATGGGAAGCGGAAGATCAGAGATGGTTCGGGCCATCTTTGGAATTGATCCAATTGATGGTGGAGAAATTTTTGTTAAAGGAAAAAAATGTACGATTAAAGATCCTGTGGATGCGATCAATGCTGGTATAGCGCTTATTCCGGAAGATCGAAGAATGCAAGGATTAATACTGCAGCATAGTGTAAAAGAAAACATTATTTTACCAATTATTTCAAAAATTAAAAGAGGTATCTTCCTAGACAATCGAAAAGCAAACGATATAGCGGAAACGTTTGTTAAAACATTAAATATTAAGACAGATGACATTTTTAAAACAGCGCGATTGTTATCCGGAGGAAACCAACAGAAAATCGTTTTAGCAAAATGGCTAGCGAATAATCCTGATATTTTGATTTTAGATGAACCAACCATCGGTGTAGATATTGGTGCAAAGACGGAAATTATGGATATTATTCGAAAGTTAGCAGATAGCGGAAAAGCGGTTTTAGTGATTTCTTCAGAGCTACAAGAACTTCTTGCCGTAAGTGACAGAATTATCGTCGTTCATGGAGGAGAGGTTGTCAAGGAGCTCAAACGGAAAGAGATTCATTCAGAGGAGGTTCTCCAACATGCCATCCAAGGACATTAAGCTAAACGAGCAAGTAAAATTGCAAAACAGTGTTAGTTTCGCTAAACGGTTTAAAGGAGTGGATTGGCGCGATTATATTGTATATATTGCGTTCATCGGTGTGATCATTTATTTTTCTGTTACGTTGTATGACGACGGATTTTTGACAACATCCAATTTGCTCAATATCGCACGACAAACGGCAATGATCTCGATTATGGGAGTAGCGATGACGTTTGTCATTAGCACCGGTGAAATTGATCTTTCTGTTGGTTCCATTACTGCCCTTGCTTCATTGACAGCTGCATTAGCGCTGAAAGCAGGGTTAGGGCTGTTAGGAGGAGTAGCTGTCGGATTAGGGACAGGATTAGTGATCGGAGTAGTCAATGGTCTTCTTATCACGAAGGTAGCCATTCCTTCTTTCCTTGTAACATTAGGGATGATGGGGATTGTCAAAGGATTAGCAATGTGGATTACCGATACCGCGCCAGTTCCGATTGTTCACTCCACGTTTAACTTTTTATTCGGTTCAGGGGATATTGGATCCATCCCTATTTTACTAGTATGGACGCTCGTTATTACGGTGATTGGTCATATTGTTTTGAAGAAAACAGCGTTTGGAAGACAGACATTGGCAACTGGCGGAAACGAGATGGCCGCCAAATTTACTGGCGTGAAAACGTCGAAAATTAAATTTCTTGTCTTTGTAGGATCAGGTTTAATGGCGGGATTTGCCGGACTGCTATATGCAGGTCGGATGCATGCAGGAAGATTTACGTTTGGTGAAGGGGATGAGTTATCAGTTATTGCCGCTGTTATCCTCGGTGGAACAAGTTTATTTGGCGGGGTTGGTACAGTTATTGGTACGGTCATAGGTTCTTTAATGATTGGTACTATTAACAACGGTTTAATCATTATGGGATTGGATGTTAGCCAACAAATGATTGTAAAAGGACTCATTATTATTTTAGCAGTGGCATTTGGAAGAAAAACATTGAAAAAATAGGAGGAAGCATATGTCGCTGATTAAAGTGGGGATTATTGGTACTGGTTTTTCAGCAAAATCGCATATAGAAGCATTAAGGCGATTAAGCGGCGTTGAAGTGGTTGCTATTAGCGGCAGCACATTAGAAAAGGCGAAACGAATGGCAGAACAGTTTTCCATTCCAAATTTTTATGGGAGTGTAGACGAGTTAATTAAAGATTCGGAAGTAGACGTTGTTCATAATTGCACGCCAAACTATTTGCACTATACCGTGAACAAAAAAGTGTTAGAAAAAGGGAAGCATCTATTATCGGAAAAGCCATTAGCGATGACGAGTGAAGAATCCCGCGAATTAGTGGAGTTGGCTAAATCGAAACACGTAGTAGCCGGAGTGTGTTTTAACTATCGGCATTATCCATTAGTGGCTCAGGCAAAGGAACTTATTGCTAAAGGGGAATACGGACCTGTGCATCTTGTGCATGGGACGTATCTTCAAGATTGGCTTCTGTACGATACCGATTATAACTGGCGGCTAGATGCAAAGAGAAACGGTAAATCCCGCGCTATTGCTGACATCGGCTCACATTGGTGTGATACCGTTCAATATGTGCTTAATAAAAAGATTGTCGAAGTATTCGCAGATCTAAAGACCGTGCATCCCGTACGAAAAAAACCGATTGGTGAGGTAGAAACGTTCCAAAGCAAAGGCCAGGAAGCGTTTGAAGAAATACAAATTGACAGTGAAGACTGCGGAAGTGTGATCGTTCATTTTGAAGACGGGACTCATGGAGCATTTGTTGTGTCACAGGTAAATGCTGGCCGAAAAAACTACCTTACGTTTGAAATTGCTGCAAAACAAGGTACGCTTTATTGGAATCAAGAAGAGCCGAATAAATTATGGATTGGCAGGCGGGATGGAGGGAACATGGAGCTTATGCGCGATCCATCGTTGTTATCCCCTGTTGCCGCTACTCTTGCCCACTATCCTGGTGGGCATCAAGAGGGCTGGCCGGATGGGTTAAAGAATTTATTTATTGATTTTTATACAGCGGTAAAAACATATCCGAATGTATCGGCATCCTCTTTTGCGACGATAGAAGATGGCCACCGCATTATGCAGTTAATCGAAGCGATTGTAAAGAGTAATGAAGAAAAAAGATGGGTCAAAGTAGAAACAGGACAGGAGGTGCTCCGATGAAATTAGGCGTGTTTACCGTTCTTTATCAAAACCTAGCATTCGAAGACATGCTGGATAAGATATGCGAGATGGGTATTGAAGCAATCGAGTTAGGTACTGGCAATTACCCAGGGAATAGCCATTGTAATCCAGATGAACTGTTGGAAAATCCGGAAAAAATAAGAACTTTCCAGCGTGCGATAGAAAGTAGAGGCTTAACAATTAGTGCGCTTAGCTGCCATGGTAATCCACTTCATCCCGATAAGAAGTTTGCAACTCAATCCCATGAAGTATGGAGAAAAACGATATTGTTGGCAGAACGTCTAGGCGTTCCTGTGGTTAATGGTTTTTCCGGATGTCCCGGAGATCATTCGAATGCAAAATATCCGAATTGGGTTACATGTTCTTGGCCCCCTGAATATTTAGAACTATTAGATTGGCAATGGAATGAAGTCGTTATTCCTTATTGGAAAGAAGAAGCGAAATTTGCGGAATTACATGGAGTAAATAAAATTGCATTTGAAATGCATCCGGGGTTTGTCATATATAATCCGGAAACTTTATTAAAATTAAGGGAACATGTAGGTCCTAGTATCGGTGCTAACTTCGACCCGAGTCATTTAGTATGGCAAGGGATTGATCCGGTAGAAGCGATTAAAAAGCTGGGACGGGAAAATGCGATCTTCCATGTTCATGCAAAAGATACGTACTTAGATCAAGCTAATATTCGAGTAAACGGTGTACTAGATACAAAGCACTACAGCAGAATTTTAGATCGCGCTTGGACATTCCGCTCTGTGGGCTATGGCCATAGTGAAAAGGTTTGGAAAGATATGGTCAGTGCTTTACGGGCAGTAGGATATGATTACGTTCTTTCTATTGAACATGAAGACATGCTTGCCTCTATTGATGAAGGATTAAGTAAAGCAGTAAATCTACTAAAAGGAATTCTTTTTAAAGAAACGCTAAGTGAAATGTGGTGGGCGTAAACGTATATATGCCGAAGCAAAGGATTGCCTGTTGATTATAGGTAATCCTTTCATATTTCAGGGGGTTGTTTAGCGTTGAAATTCAAGTCGTTCACCAGCATGATATGTCCGAACATGCACTGTATGATTGGGCGCGGTTGTTTTCGAAGTCTCTTGCAAAGGGCCAAGAATACTCTGGCCGACGATTATCATCATGATCCTCAACTCCCCGCTATTTCCTCAAGAAACCGACCGCTTCCACACATTTTCATCGTTTTGGTTACAGTTTAGGATGATAAAAGAATTATAGGAACAGGCGTGTTGATTAACCATTAAAAACCAGTTGACATCGCTCTATTCCTAGCTTTTCTGCCGTAGTAAGCAAGCGGTTCGCTTGCCGACTGGGCATGTTGTGCGCATGCCCTCCTCGAACAATGAACGCTTTGCGGGCAAATTACATTTGCCCGCCGGCGTTCTTGTTCGAGGGAAGAGGCAGAAAAGCTTGTGTTCAGCCATACGATTCTGTGTTTTTTAGTAAAATAATGGATAATCAACACTCGTGGAATATTTTAATTCTAATTCAATCATTCTAAAAATAAAATAAATCGTTTTATAAAACACCCAACTAAGTGGCGCCTGCTGTAGTGTTTTTGTCAACATTATAAACTCCGTTGAGAAAAATTGGTAAACATCGTGCTAAATGGGTAAAATTACACCAACGGCAAATATCATCTCGCAGCTTTGAAGCATATGATTCGACAATAAAGAATTGAGAGATGTATATTTGAGATACAAAAACGAGTTGAAATTGTGGAGGTTTTTTAATGACATTGAGTATAAAAGTATATTCCGACTATGTTTGTCCATATTGTTTTCTAGCCAAAAAACCACTGGAAGATGCTGTGCAAAATAAAGATGTTAACATTGAGTGGATGCCTTTTGAACTAAGACCTAAGCCAAATGAAACGCTACGTCCAGAAGGGGAATATTTGCAAACAGTCTGGAAACAATCCGTTTATCCGATGGCAGAACGGATGGGGGTAAAAATAGTTTTACCGAAAGTTTCTCCGCAGCCGTATACACATTTAGCATTTGAAGGATACCAATATGCAAAAGAAAATGGAAAGGCCGATGAATATAATGATCGAATGTTCCGGGCGTTTTTTCAGGAAGAAAAAGATATCGGCAATATCGATGTTCTCACAAAACTGGCAGGTGAAATTGGATTGGATGAGAAAGAATATCGAAAAGCCCTTGAGACTAGAAAATATAAAGAAGTGCACGAAAAAGCGCTCGAACATGCCTATCAAGAAGGGATTACAGCTGTCCCTACCTTTATTATTGGGGACACGAAAGTTATCGGATTACGGTCAAAGGAAACATTGGAACAAATCATTGAGAGTCAACTACCCACCACTTAAAGCCTCTGG
>NZ_JAPSMC010000055.1 GCF_026847645.1 Anoxybacillus sp. J5B_2022 | reverse complement strand
ATAGGTAAAAAATATCTTCAAATATCCGCGCCGAATGGATATTTGTTTGTCGATTATATACAGGCAAAAGTAAAAAACGGAAAATTGTATTTTATGGGAAAAGAAGCGCAAACGAATAAAGTAGCTATTTTAGTTTATGACTTGAATGTCCAAGCCCGGACGATTACAAACGGGCAAGTCTATGCCCTGCTGAATACTACTGTTGGTTATGATGGTTTTGAGATAGCACCAAACGGGGACATTTATCTAATAAGCGGGAGCACTCTATATTGTTTTGGACAAAACGGATCACCAAAAAACATACCGGGAACGTCCCAAACGAGTAGAAACTATGGCAGCTACTTACTCGACCTATTCGCTATTGTGGGGCAAGACGTGTATATGGAATCGCGCACAAACTATTATAACGATTTACAAATAAACCGCTATAACATCAATGATTTAGTGAACCCGCTAGACGTTAAAGTAATCCCACGGTCGTCCGTTGACGTTTACCAAAAATATTGCAAAGGTGTAGACTATATACCGGACGTAGATATGCTAGCGATTACGGTAGACGAGTACACATATTTTGTTGATCGCACAATGTTAGATTTGTCAAAAAATACACCGGTTAGAACAAGCGTAAGTAACTATTCGGCCATGACATACGACACGACGAAAAAACAATTTATAGAAATACGCCATACAACACCGACGGGACCGAGCGGCAATGATTACACAAAGCGCGACGTCACAATACGACCGTTAGGATATATAGGCGCTCGAAACCTATTGCCTAGCCCCGTAACCAAAACAAGCACGAACACGATGAAGTTAACCTATGACCTTTATATAGACAGTTTTTAGAGGTGAAACAAATGGAACGATTAGATGTTGCTTTTAAAACCGGCGCGGCTGTGATGGGGGCTGTGGTCGGTTTTCTTTTTGGTGGATGGTCAGAAGCATTGATTCTACTTTTATCACTAGTCGGCATTGATTATCTAACTGGTTTTTTAGCAAGTGCTGTGGAAGGAAAACTTTCTAGTCGTGTTGGTTTCCGTGGAATCCCAAAAAAGATTATGATTTTCGTTATGGTGGCAGTTGGTCATCTTGTTGATACAACGATTGGGACAAATCATATGTTTAGGGATGCAACGATTTTCTTTTATTGTGCGAACGAATTAGTTTCCATCATCGAAAATGCTGGACGAATGGGGCTTCCGGTTCCGGAAATATTACGACAAACGATTGATATTTTGCGTGGAAAAAGTGAGAAAAGGGAGAGTCAAAAATGAAAAAAATCTTTTGGGATAAAGGGCACGGCGGTAGTGATCCGGGAGCGGTAGCAAACGGATTGCAAGAAAAGGTTTTGACGCATAAAATCGTGGAGTATGCGACCGATTATTTAGCGGCTCATTACGAAGGGTTTACACAACGGGTTAGCCGCGAAGGCGATCAATCCCTTACTCTTGACCAACGCGCAGACATGGCAAACGCATGGAGTGCAGACGTATTTGTCAGCGTGCATATCAATGCTGGCAAAGGGACAGGATTTGAAATATATGTACATCCTAACGCATCGCCGCAGTCCATCGCTTTGCAAAACGTGCTACACGATGAAATTTTGTCCGCAATGCGTCAGTTCGGGAATGTCACGGATCGAGGCAAAAAACGAGCCAACTATGCCGTGCTCCGCGAAACGAAGATGCCGGCCGTACTCACGGAAAACCTGTTCATTGACTCGAACGATGCGAAGCATTTGAAAAACGAAGCGTTCCTCAAGGCGGTGGGCGAAGCTCATGCGCGCGGAGTGGCGAAGTTTTTGGGGTTGAGAGAAAAACCAAAAGTACAATCGCAACAAAAACCGTCTGACGGGAAACTCTACCGCGTGCAAGTCGGGGCGTTTAGCGACAGAAAAAACGCGGAACGGCTTGCGGAGGAATTGAAGAAAAAAGGTTATCCAGCGATTATCGTGTAATCCCTGCCAAACGGCAGGGGATTTTTTATAAGGTAAGAAAGTATAAAATTTTGCGATTGGGTAGAGAGCTGTCTAGCTCCAAGCGCCATCGGTGTGATGCGCTCCGCCCCTTCTTTCGGCGGCTAAGCCTCCTCGGCGGGGCTTGTGCGCTTTTCACCGATAGGCTGGCGCTTTGCACTTTTCTTAGAAAGATTTTATTGAGCGTTTATCTTCGATTTATTACAAATCAATGGTAAGAAAATTTCCTCTTTGGTAAGATTGTATTAGTATAGGAAACAGGCAGGGGGGAGCAAAAGTGTCTGCGTTGGACAAGCTAATTAAAAATAATGAATTTCCAATCGTATTTATTGGTTCAGGTTTATCGATGAGATATTTGAGAAATTTCCCAAACTGGAGAGGATTACTTGAATATCTATGGAACTTAACAGCAAAACAGTCAGATTTTTATGCTTTTCTTAACAGAACAAGAAGCGATATTGAAAAAGAAAATAAAGATCTAAAGCAGCCCGAGTTAGATTATTTAACAAATATTAAAGTTGGAACAATTTTAGAAGAAAAGATTAATGAATTATTTTATCAAGAAAAAATAAAAATTGATAATTTTAGTCAAAAAGAAGCGTTTGAGAAAAAAATCTCTCCTTTCAAGAAAGTTTTATCTAACAAGTTTTTAAAATACGAGTTTAAAGAAGAAATGTTAGATGAATTTGAATATTTTAAGAAAATGTTAATCAAAACTCAGATTATCCTAACAACAAATTACGATACCCTAATTGAGGATGCGTACAATTCAATTAGTAATTATGGTATTAAAACTTATATTGGGCAGAAGGGCTTTTTTGAGCAAACAATTGGCTATGCAGAATTATACAAGTTGCACGGCTGTGCTACTGAGCCTAAATCATTAATTATTTCTGAAAACGATTATAAACAGTTTGATAAAAATTCTGTACTAATTAGTGCAAAAATTATTTCACAGTTACTACATTCTCCTATCGTATTTCTAGGATACTCACTTACAGATCAGAATATCCGAAATATTATCAAAGACTTTTCTTCATCGTTAAGTGAAAAAGAATTAATGAGACTAGAATCTAAAATCATTGTTGTTGAAAGAGAGGAAGGGTTAAACGAAATTATAGAAGAAAGAATAAATGATAGTGACTTGAATTGTCGCTTTACTCATATAAGGACCGATAACTTTAGGGAGATTTACAAAAAGTTAGCTGAAATAAATCAAGGGGTAGCACCATCTGAGGTTAGAAAATATCAACATATAATCAAAAACTTAATCATTGAAAGAGGAAAAGAAGGTACTCTAAAATCCCTTCTTGTTGCACCGAGCCAACTTGATGAGTTAGAAAAAACGATTGGCAACAAAAAGCTAATTGTTGCACTCGGAGACAATACTTATATATTTGCAATGCCGGATGTAATAACATATATGTACGATTATATATTCGAAAAAAATGAGTTAAACACGGATATCGTGCTAAGGTTTTTAGCCAACCAGCCACCAAAATCAAGACTGCCATTTTTGAGACATGTTAACCAAGAAACGATTTCAAACAGCAACCTCCATCCTCATGAAAAGGAAAAATTAAAACAAAGATTAGAGAACCACGGAAATTTCTCAAAAGAGAGAGAAATGATAAATAGGTGGTACCAAATTCGGTTTAATACTTTAGAGGATATATTAAACGAAAATTACCCTCAAGAAAGGGAATATGGCATAATTGCATATAATATTGATAATTTAAACTTTACCGATGTAGAAAATTATATAAAAGAAGCGGTGGAAAGGTTAAAGGAAAACGGAGAAATTCGCATTAGTACGGAATTAAGAAGGCTTATATTATTGTATGATTTAAAGAAAAATAAAAGAGACAACGCCTAACCACCAAATGTGATTGCCATTGCCTCTTTTTTATTGCAGTAACATTATATGCTCATTATATAAATATTATTAGCCGCAGTCAATATTTTTTTCTCGATGGAGTTTAACTGTATGTTACTGCGTTGTAAATAACTCTTCTCATCTGGGAAGGGTTATTTTTCTTTATCTTCCTCAAATTCACACAGTTCCTCTAAAGACACACCGATTATGCGCGAAAGTACATAAGCTTCCTCCAAGTTTGGTTGCGTAACATTTTTACACCATTTATGGAAAGTTTGTTCCGATACCCCCATTTTCTCGGCCACGCGTTTTTGAATCAATCCTTTATCCTTTATCCAGTATTTTATTCTGTTGCGAAAAACACCTTTAATGGTTTCTCCCTCCCGAAAGTTAATAAGACCTTATTTCTTCAACATTACTTCAATTCCTCTAATATTTTAATTTAATAAAAATTAAATTAAAATTTAATTTTTAGGTATATCCCCGTTTAACTGTTCATAACATGTACCAAAGACGTCGCTCAGACGTCAAAACACTGAAAGGGGAAATGGAAAATGACAAAAGAATTAGCTCAGCAACTATTACAAATGAAAGACGTCTATTTGACGTCAGAGGGGAGAAAGATGCTTGAAGCTATTGTAAATGGAACAGCTCCGGTGACGTCAACAAAATGAGCGTGTATCGTCCGACTGTCCGATGCGCGCCTGTTTTTCGCGATTATGTCGATGCTGTGTTTCGAGCAACAACTTTAGACCGCAATCAAATTATTCGAGCAGCTCTTTTCACCGCAGCGCACACAAAAGAATTCCAAATGCTGTTGAAGCAATATCAGAAAAAAGACGTCCCTCTCCCCTGCCCTAGTTGGACGATGACAGACCACGAATTATGGCTGGAACAATGCCCAGAAAACAGAAGAGGAGGCGAGGACGTCAATGCTAACGCCACACGAAGAGGAGAAACTTCGATTGCTTCTGAGCATGTTGCAAGAACACAGCTACAACAACATGCATCGGCCACGAATCGACGTGTCGAACCGCCTGCGCGACGAGAGGGGGAGGTTTCTTCCGAACGACATCAACCTATACAGTTTCGGGAAACAGGGGGAATTGTTATTAGACTTGGATGACGTCACATATGAAGATGAACCGCCTCGCGAAATAAAGCTGGTGAAGGTGGATGGTACGTATGGAACGTATCGCATTGAAGAAAAGATGAAGCCAAGTGATGTGGTGATACTGGTGTGTTTTGTTATTGTTCTAATTATTGCTTATTTTTCTTAAAGAAAAGGCGGAGTGGATTCCGCCTTTTCTGCACTCGAAAATAATTTTGCACAAATTTTGCACGATACAAAAGAACGTGTGGCTCAAATATTGAAATATCAATACTTTTAGGTATATGGTTATTATCCTGCCGAGGGCGTATAAAGACTTGCTGCGAACGATGCAGCAGGTCTTTTTTTACGCGTTAAATGAATATATATAAACAAGATAGCGCTTACATTTCATTTCCATACCCGTCGTTTCGATGTTGTTGTACAATAAGGGAGAAGGGGGACTGGCTATGAGAGCTGAATTATTACAGGAACAACGGCTGAAGCTCGCGTTAACAAAAGAATTGACGCAAGCCATTGAGTTGCTTCAGTACTCTGCGCTTGAATTGCGTTCCGTTTTATATGAACAGTCATTAGAAAACCCTTTTTTAGAAGTGAAAGACGGCAAAATGGCTCGATTACATAAACGAGCGCTTTCTAAACAAGAACGAAATTGGATCGAAAACGTCAGCAAACCGTCAGACACGTTAGCGACGTATTTAGCAACACAGCTACATACGATGTCATTGTCCCCTAAAACACGGCAAATCATCGAGTATTTAATCGCTTCGCTCGACGAAGACGGGTATTTGCGCATCGACATGAAAGAAACGGCTCATTTTTTAGCCGTATCGGAGGTCGAACTAGAAGAAATTGTTCAACGGCTACAGTCGCTTGAGCCAGCAGGAGTGGGGGCAAGGTCGCTGCAAGAATGTTTGTTGCTTCAGTTGCAACGCTTGCCTGTGCGTCATGAATTAGCCGAAAAGATTGTCGCGGAGCATTTTACGGCATTTGCGGAAAAGGCGTGGAAGGCGCTAGCGAAACAATTACGTGTCAACGTGTCCGATTTGCAGCAAATATGGGACTTGATTCGCACGCTTGAACCGCGTCCGGGCAGCCATTACACGGCAGCAGATCTGCATTTTATCGTTCCGGATGTTATTGTCGAACGGCGTGGAGAAGACGTGTACGTATGGTTAAACGACGAGTTTCTCCCGGAAATTCGTTGGAATTACGTCTATGAGAAAAAAATGGCTAGTCGTTGTGACGAACAAGCAGAGCTATTTATGAAAGAAAAATATCGCCAATTTATGTGGCTAACGAAAAGTTTAGAGCAACGCAAACAAACGCTTATTGATGTGGCAAAAGAAGTGATGGATCGGCAAAAACAATGCTTGACGGAAGGATTAGCAGCGCTAAAACCGCTGACGATGCGGGAAGTGGCAGAGGCACTTAACATTCACGAATCGACTGTCAGCCGTGCGGTCAAAAACAAATATGTACAAACACCGTTCGGCACGGTCGAGTTGCGCCGCTTTTTTACAAGCTCGCTTGCATCGGTAAGCGATGAGGAAGAAGCATCGGCGGCCAAAACGAAGGCGCTCATTCGGCAGCTGATCGAGGCGGAGAACAAACGCGACCCGTTATCCGACCAAAAAATTGCCGATATGTTAGGCGAAACATACGGCATCGCTATCTCACGAAGAACGGTTGCGAAATATCGCGAGCAAATGCATATCCCTTCATCGGCGAAACGAAAACGATATTAGAGGTGTAAAAGATGATTGTCAATCTTTATTCGAAAATCGACTGTCCGCTTTGCGAGAAAGCGAAGGCAGTGTTACAGGAGTTACAACAAGAATGGAATTTCCAAATAAACGAGATCGACATTTATGAAAATGATGCCTTATTAGAAAAATATCAGCTCATGATTCCTGTGGTCGAAGTGGACGGGGAAGAGCTTGCTTACGGGCTTATTCACAAAGATTTCATAAGAAAGCGTTTACTGGAACGAATGGACAGTTGAACATCGACATAACTCCTGTTACAATAAAAATGTGGGGCAGGAGTATTTTTTTACACAAGCGGGACATAATAAGTCACACAGGGACAAATTAAGTCCAATGATTTTGTACAAGGGGAAGGGAAAAGAATTGCGGCCATTAATTGATGTACAAAAAAAATTATTACCTGATCTTCTTGAAATCATGCAAAAACGGTATCGCATTTTGCAATACATTCGGCTGATGCAGCCGATCGGCAGAAGGACGTTATCAGGAAGCATCGGAATAAGTGAGCGCATTCTTCGGGCGGAAGTGCAGTTTTTAAAAGAGCAAAATTTAATTTCGATCAGTTCAGCGGGAATGGCCGTAACGCCGGATGGCGAGGAACTGTTACAAACACTCGAAGATGTCATGAAAGAAGTATTAGGATTAAAAGATTTGGAAATGCAGCTTAAGCGCATACTTCCTATTGAGGACGCCATCGTGGTGGCCGGTGACAGCGACCTTTCTCCTTGGGTGAAAAAAGAAATGGGAAGAGCTTGTGTAACCTGCATGAAAGAAAGATTGACCAATAACAGCATCGTGGCAGTGACAGGTGGTACGACGCTTGCGGCGGTAGCGGAGATGATGACTGCCGACCTAAAGCAAAGCGATGTGTTGTTTGTTCCAGCCCGTGGCGGTCTAGGAGAGCACGTCGAAAATCAAGCGAATACGATTTGCGCTAAAATGGCCGAAAAAGCGATGGGGAATTACCGGCTTCTCCACGTGCCGGACTATTTGAGCAATGAAGCATATCAGTCGCTCATTGAAGAGACGGCGGTGAAAGAAGTGCTTCAGTTGATTAAATCATCCAACATGGTCGTGCATGGAATTGGTGATGCGATCACCATGGCGGAACGGCGCAAAACGTCTGAAGAAGAGATGGAAAAAATTAAAGACGGCCATGCGGTCGCGGAAGCGTTCGGGTATTACTTCAATCAGGAAGGCGAAGTCGTTCATAAAGTGCAAACGATCGGCATTCAGCTCGAAGACATTAAGCACGTCGGTCACGTTATCGCAGTTGCTGGCGGCGCCTCAAAAGCGAAAGCAATCAAAGCGTATATGAAACAAGCTCCCCGTTCAATTTTAATTACGGATGAAGGAGCGGCAAGGGCGTTAGTAAGGGAGTAACATCCCTCAATATAAACACTTTTATTTTTAAAGGAGGAACTATCCATGGCAGTGAAAATTGGGATTAACGGTTTTGGCCGTATCGGTCGTAACGTATTTCGTGCAGCGTTAAAAAATCCGAACATCGAAGTGGTGGCAGTTAACGACTTAACAGACGCAAAGACATTGGCACACCTTTTAAAATATGACTCTGTACACGGTACGCTAGATGCAGAAGTTTCTGTGAACGGCAATAACCTTGTGGTAAACGGAAAAGAAATTATCGTTAAAGCAGAGCGCGATCCAGCGCAACTAGGATGGGGCGAGCTTGGCGTTGACATCGTCGTCGAATCAACAGGCCGCTTCACGAAACGCGAAGATGCCGCGAAACATTTAGAAGCAGGCGCGAAAAAAGTCATCATCTCTGCACCGGCGACAAACGAAGACATTACGATCGTGATGGGCGTAAACCAAGACAAATACGACCCAGCAAACCATCATGTCATCTCGAACGCATCTTGTACAACAAACTGCTTGGCGCCATTTGCGAAAGTGTTGCATGAAAAATTCGGCATCATCCGCGGCATGATGACAACCGTTCACTCGTATACAAACGACCAACAAATTCTTGACTTGCCGCACAAAGATTTACGTCGTGCGCGTGCAGCGGCTGAATCCATCATTCCAACATCGACAGGAGCGGCAAAAGCGGTTGCCCTCGTTCTTCCGGAGTTAAAAGGAAAATTAAACGGCATGGCAATGCGCGTACCAACGCCAAACGTATCAGTCGTTGACCTTGTCGCTGAACTTGAAAAAGAAGTAACAGTAGAAGAAGTCAATGCAGCGTTAAAAGAAGCGGCAGAAGGCGAATTAAAAGGCATCCTTGCTTACAACGAAGAGCCGCTTGTATCTCGCGACTACAACGGAAATCCAGCATCTTCGACGATCGACGCTCTTTCGACAATGGTCATGGAAGGAAAAATGGTGAAAGTCATTTCTTGGTACGACAACGAAACAGGTTATTCTCACCGTGTCGTTGACCTTGCAGAATACATCGCATCAAAAGGTTTATAATTTTTTGGATTGTTTGCCCAAAACGGTTTATAATAAATAGTTGGAAATACCGAAAAGGGGAGCGGGGGTGATCCCCACTCCCTTTCTATGTATCACACAAATAAGGAGGCCTTTCCATGAACAAAAAAACCGTCCGTGACATCGATGTGAAAGGAAAACGCGTCTTTTGCCGCGTCGATTTCAACGTGCCTATGCAAAACGGTGTCGTCACCGACGATACGCGCATTCGCGCTGCGCTCCCAACGATTCAATATTTAATGGAGCAAGGGGCAAAAGTGATTTTGGCGAGCCATCTTGGCCGTCCGAAAGGAAAAGTTGTTGAAGAAATGCGCCTTACGGCGGTGGCAGAGCGGTTGAGTGAACTGCTCGGCAAGCGTGTTGTCAAAACGGATGAAGCGTATGGTGATGCGGTGAAAGCAGCCATTGCCGAAATGAACGAGGGTGACGTCTTGTTGCTTGAAAACGTGCGCTTCTATCCGGGCGAAGAAAAGAACGATCCAGAGTTGGCGAAGGCGTTTGCGGAATTGGCAGATGTGTACGTCAACGACGCGTTTGGCGCGGCACATCGTGCGCATGCTTCCACTGAAGGGATTGCACATTACTTACCAGCGGTTGCCGGATTTTTAATGGAAAAAGAGATCGAAGTGTTAGGAAAAGCACTTTCTAATCCAGACCGTCCGTTTACGGCAATCATTGGTGGGGCGAAAGTAAAAGATAAAATCGGCGTCATTGAAAATCTTTTGGATAAAGTCGACAACTTAATTATCGGTGGCGGGTTGGCATACACGTTCGTGAAAGCGCTCGGTCATGAAATCGGCAAATCGTTGTTAGAAGAAGATAAAATCGAATTAGCGAAATCGTTTATGGAAAAAGCAAAAGAAAAAGGCGTTAATTTTTATATGCCAGTCGATGCGGTCGTAGCCGATGCTTTTTCGAACGATGCCAATACAAAAGTCGTCAACATTGACGAAATTCCAAGCGACTGGGAAGGACTCGACATCGGTCCGAAAACGCGTGAATTGTACCGCGACGTCATTTTGAAATCAAAATTAGTCATTTGGAACGGTCCGATGGGCGTATTTGAAATGGATACATTTGCGGAAGGAACAAAAGCAGTCGCTCAAGCACTCGCTGATGCGAAAGATACATATACCGTCATCGGCGGTGGTGATTCCGCGGCAGCCGTTGAAAAATTTGGGTTAGCAGAGCAAATGGATCACATTTCGACAGGTGGCGGAGCGTCGCTTGAGTTCATGGAAGGAAAACAGCTTCCAGGCGTTGTTGCATTGAACGATAAATAAGACGAAAGAAAGGGGTAAAGCGATGCGTAAGCCGATTATTGCGGGAAACTGGAAAATGCATAAAACGCTTTCCGAAGCGCTTCAATTTGTGGAGGAAGTGAAAAACGCGGTGCCTTCTGCCCAACAAGTCGACTCTGTTGTTTGTGCGCCTGCGCTCTTTTTAGAGCGGTTAGTGGCAACGGTGAAAGGCACAGACTTAAAAATCGGCGCACAAAATATGCATTTTGAAGATCAGGGCGCATTTACCGGTGAAATTAGTCCAGTCGCGCTAAAAGATCTCGGCGTCGAATATGTGATTATCGGCCATTCCGAGCGCCGTGAGATGTTTGCAGAAACAGACGAAACCGTCAATAAAAAAGTGCTCGCAGCGTTCAAGCACGCGCTTATTCCGATCGTTTGCTGCGGAGAAACGTTAGCAGAACGGGAAAGCGGCCAAACAAATGGAGTGGTGGCGGCGCAAGTAGACAAAGCGTTAGACGGCCTCACGTCAGAACAGGTGAAGCAAGTGGTCATCGCCTACGAACCAATTTGGGCGATTGGCACAGGAAAATCTTCAACAGCCGAAGATGCGAATGAAGTGTGCGGCCATATCCGCGCGGTCATTGCGCAAAAATTCTCGCCGGAAGCAGCCGCTGCGGTTCGCATTCAATATGGCGGCAGCGTCAAGCCAAACAATATTCAGGAGTTTTTGGCGCAGGAGCATATTGACGGCGCGTTAGTCGGCGGCGCCAGCCTAGAACCACAATCGTTTTTACAACTCGTGGAGGCAGGAAAATGAGCAAAAAACCAGTTGCGTTGATTATTTTAGACGGGTTTGGGCTTCGTGACGAAACGTTTGGAAATGCGGTCGCCCAAGCGAAAAAGCCGAACTTTGACCGTTATTGGAACGAATATCCGCATGCGACATTAACGGCGTGCGGCGAAGCGGTCGGGCTTCCGGAAGGACAAATGGGAAATTCGGAAGTCGGACACTTAAACATCGGTGCCGGCCGCATTGTATACCAAAGCTTAACGCGCGTGAACATCGCCATCCGTGAAGGGGAATTCGAGCGAAATGAAACGTTTTTAGCGGCGATGAACCATGTGAAAGAAAAAGGTACGAACTTGCATATTTTCGGCCTTCTTTCCGACGGCGGCGTGCACAGCCATATTAACCACTTGTATGCATTGTTAAAATTAGCGGCAAAAGAAGGCGTAAAAAACGTCTACATTCACGGCTTTTTAGACGGGCGCGACGTCGGGCCTCAAACAGCGAAAAAGTACATTAACGAATTAAATGAACAAATCGCGCAAATCGGTGTCGGCGAAATTGCGACATTGTCCGGCCGCTATTATTCCATGGACCGCGACAAACGGTGGGAGCGCGTGGAGAAAGCGTATCGCGCAATGGTATATGGGGAAGGTCCGACATACCGCGACCCGCTAGCGTGCATTGACGACTCATATGCCCACGGCATTTACGACGAGTTCGTCTTGCCATCGGTCATCGTTCGCGAAGACGGAACGCCAGTGGCAACGATTCAAGATGAGGATGCAATTATTTTCTATAACTTCCGTCCAGACCGGGCGATTCAAATTTCCAACACGTTTACCAACGATGATTTCCGTTCGTTTGACCGTGGACCGAAACATCCGAAAAACTTGTTCTTTGTATGCTTGACGCACTTTAGTGAAACAGTAAAAGGGTACGTGGCGTTTAAACCAACGAACCTTGACAATACGCTCGGCGAAGTATTATCGCAAAACGGGTTAAAACAGCTGCGCATTGCTGAAACGGAAAAATATCCGCACGTCACATTTTTTATGAGCGGCGGTCGTGAAGAAAAATTCCCGGGTGAAGAGCGCATTTTAATCGATTCGCCGAAAGTAGCGACATACGATTTAAAACCAGAGATGAGCGCATATGAAGTAACCGATGCGTTATTAAAAGAAATTGAAGCAGACAAGTTTGATGCGATTATTTTAAACTACGCAAACCCTGACATGGTCGGGCATTCGGGAATGCTAGAGCCGACGATTAAAGCAGTCGAAGCGGTCGATGAATGTTTAGGAAAAGTCGTTGACGCGATTCTAGCAAAAGGCGGGGTCGCCATTATAACAGCAGACCACGGCAATGCGGATGAAGTGACGAATCCGGACGGCAGTCCGAACACGGCGCATACGACGAATCCAGTGCCGGTCATTGTAACGAAAAAAGGCATTACGCTTCGCGATGGCGGCATTTTAGGCGACTTAGCGCCAACGATGCTTGATTTATTAGGACTACAACAACCAAAAGAAATGACAGGAAAAACGTTAATTGTGAAATAAGAAAAGGAGAGATGAACAATGCCAACAATTGTTGATGTATATGCTCGTGAAGTATTAGATTCCCGTGGGAATCCGACAGTAGAGGTGGAAGTTTACACAGAATCTGGTGCATTCGGCCGCGCATTAGTGCCGAGCGGCGCATCGACTGGAGAATATGAAGCGGTAGAATTACGCGATGGCGATAAAGGTCGTTACCTTGGCAAAGGCGTACTAAAGGCGGTCGCAAACGTCAACGAAGTGATCGCTCCGGCGATTATCGGGTTTGATGTGACAGACCAAGTCGGCATCGACAAAACGTTAATCGAGCTAGACGGTACAGAAAACAAAGGGAAATTAGGGGCAAACGCGATTTTAGGCGTTTCGATGGCGGTGGCTCGCGCAGCGGCGGACTACTTAGAAGTGCCATTGTACCAATACTTAGGCGGCTTTAACGCGAAAACATTGCCAGTGCCAATGATGAACATTTTAAACGGCGGGGCGCATGCGGACAACAACGTTGACATTCAAGAATTTATGATTATGCCTGTCGGCGCTCCAACATTTCGTGAGGCGCTTCGCATGGGAGCAGAAATTTTCCATAGCTTAAAATCGGTATTAAAAGCAAAAGGCTACAACACAGCGGTTGGTGACGAAGGTGGCTTTGCGCCAAACTTAAAATCAAACGAAGAAGCGCTTGAAACAATTATCGAAGCGATTGAAAAAGCGGGATACAAACCAGGTACAGAAGTGATGCTTGCGATGGACGTGGCGTCTTCTGAGCTTTACAACAAAGAAACAGGCAAATATCATCTTGAAGGAGAGGGCGTTGTGAAAACGTCAGAAGAAATGGTTGCTTGGTATGAAGAGCTTGTCAATAAATATCCGATCATCTCGATTGAAGACGGCTTAGACGAAAACGACTGGGCTGGTCATAAATTATTAACAGAGCGCCTTGGCAAAAAAGTTCAGCTTGTTGGTGACGACTTGTTCGTAACAAATACGAAAAAATTAGCACAAGGCATCGAACAAGGTGTCGGCAACTCAATCTTAATTAAAGTCAACCAAATCGGTACGTTAACCGAAACGTTCGAAGCGATCGAAATGGCAAAACGCGCAGGCTATACAGCAGTAATTTCTCACCGTTCTGGTGAAACAGAAGATAGCACAATCGCCGACATCGCCGTCGCAACAAACGCAGGCCAAATTAAAACAGGTGCGCCATCACGCACAGACCGCGTCGCAAAATACAACCAATTGCTTCGCATTGAAGATCAATTAGGCGACACAGCGGTATACCAAGGAATGAAATCGTTCTATAACTTGAAGAAGTAATAAGCGAAAGGATGCCTCATGCAGGCATCCTTTTGGTGCGCTCGGCATGGGTGCAATCTCTAGGGTGAAAGTCCCGAACTGCGAAGGCAGAAGTAGCAGGTAGCTTAACGCAAGGGTGTCCGTGGTGACGCGGAATCTGAAGGAAGCGAGCGGCAAACTTCCGATCTGAGGAACACGAACTTCATAGAAGGCTAGGTATCATTGGATGAGTTTGCCAAACAAAACAAAGTCCTTTCTGCCGAAGGTGATACAGAGTAAATGAAGCAGATAGATGGAAGGAAAGATTGCACTCTTACCCGAGGAGGTCTGATGGAAACGTGAAGTACCCTTCATAACCTACTTAGTGATAAGTAGCTGAACCATCAGAAGTCAGCAGAGGTCATAGTACGAATTGGTCTAGAACGATTCGGAAGGACCGAACAGTCAAGAGAAAATAGCCCTTGGCATTCAGTCCGTCATGATGAACACAGAAAACATAGTACCTCCCAAGAGAAAGGAAACGGTGAATTCCGTGGGGGATCCCTTGGAGGGTGGAGTGACGACTGGCATAAGAAGATCAGCTATTTACGGAAGGAAGAATAACGATGCTTTTGAATCAAATTCTGTCACGGGAGAATATGCTTCTGGCATTGAAACGAGTAGAACAGAATAAAGGAAGCCATGGAGTAGATAGGATGCCCGTACAAAACCTGCGAACGCACATCGTCGAAACCTGGTCATCCATAAAAGAGGCTATTCTCAAAGGGACTTATGAACCCATGCCTGTCCGAAGAGTCGAAATCCCGAAATCTGATGGCGGTGTTCGGTTACTAGGTATCCCAACTGTGACAGACCGTTTGATTCAACAGGCAATTGCCCAAGTATTATCGAAGATATATGACCCTACATTTTCCGAACATAGCTATGGCTTTCGCCCAAATCGAAGTGCTCACGATGCAGTGAGGAAAGCACAGGGATATATCAAAGAGGGATACCGATGGGTCGTAGACATCGATTTAGAAAAGTTCTTTGATAAGGTAAACCATGACAGGCTCATGAGCACATTAGCGAAAAGAATCAAGGATAAACGACTATTGAAATTAATTCGTAAATATCTACAGGCGGGCGTCATGATTCATGGAGTCGTTTCAAGTACAGAGGAAGGAACACCGCAGGGTGGTCCACTAAGCCCACTACTCTCTAACATCGTTCTGGACGAACTCGATAAAGAGTTAGAACAAAGAGGGCATAAATTCGTTCGTTACGCAGACGACTGTAATATTTACGTGAAATCAAAAAGGGCAGGAGAACGAACAATGGCAAGCGTTCAACAATTCATAGAGCGCAAACTCCGCCTGAAAGTGAATATGAAGAAGTCGGCAGTAGACCGTCCTTGGAAACGAAAGTTTCTTGGGTTTAGTTTCACCGACTCAAAAGAGCCAAAAGTTCGAATCGCCAAAGAAAGTCTCAAACGAATGAAAAAGAAAGTACGAGAAATCACTTCCAGGAAGATGCCATATCCAATGGAGTATCGGATTCAGAAACTGAATCAGTACTGTAGTTGAGCAATTCCTGTAACAATAATTACCATATAAAAAGAGACAAACAGGGAACCCCTTATGCCACGTGAAGCTGTTTTTTCACGGCATCAATGGGAATATTTTGTTTTGCTGCGCTGTCGATAAATTCGACCATACTGTTGGCTTTCTTTGTTCGAAGGAGGTCGAGCCCATTCGAAAAATCGCTGTTGGACTCGAACATGCTGTATACATAAGTCAGTTGTACCAAAATCCAATACCGTTTCACCGCACGAACTTGACGAACGCGGTACCCATCGAGTTTCAGTTGGTCTTTCGACTGACGGAAAAAACATTCGATTGACCAACGTTCCGCGTAGTAGCGCAAGATATCTTCATCGCTCAGCTTGCGATCCGTGCTCAACACGCAATGAAGATGTTCCGATGTCATCGGTTGATCGGCTTTCCAAGCGAGGATCACCACTGCATCCTTGAGACCGTTCAGAGCACCTTCGTAGCGATACACCCGATAACGCTCTTTTCCCACCGTGACGAGGCGGGTATCCCGTGGCTCAATAGATTTGGCAAATTCCTTTGCTTGAATGGCCGTCCCTTTTGGATAGAGAATCCGATTCGTCTTCAGCATCGCGATGACGTGGAACCCTTTTTTCAAGCAGGCGCCCACGAGGGTTTTCGATGGATACCAAGAGTCCATGAGCACATAAACGGGTTGGCATGTATCTAAAGAAGAAAGCATCTCCATCGCAAGTTCCCCTTTGCTTTTCCCCGCCTTCTTGTCATAGAGACGAAAGGCAAAAGGAAATGCTTGAGTCATCGTATGAACCATGAGCCAAACGAGAGAATGTCCCCAGACAGACTTTTTATTCGTGTGAGAATCATGCCAATCACACCCTTGGATCGCGTGTGTTGCCCGTGACGAGGGCTTTGTTTTTTGACAAATCGTATCATCGATCGAAACAAAAATGGGTTGATTCTCTCGTTTCGAGCTGCATTCGACACGATGAAGCACCCACTGTTGGAGTTTGCGAAGCAACGTCTCTTCCTCCCATGGGCTTTTCGTGAAAAAATGACTGAGTGTCGTGCGATGGTTCGGATGAAAGCTCCCATGATGAAGATCGGTCAACGTCCCTGAAAAACCTTTCGTCACCATCGCATCCACGATATGAACGAGATGCTTCATCACAGGTTTCGAGAAATAAAGTGCCAACCCTAACATCGTGAAAAACTTGTGGATTCCTTGATGGTGTGCTAATCTATTCATGAGACATGAACCTCCTTGTGAATGGTTTGGTGACACATCTATTCTAACCAAGGAATCGGGTTCATGTCTCTTCTTTTGTTTGGTTGTAAATTTATGTTAGCAGATTTGCTCATCTACAGATGGTTTTTAATTATAGAAATTTCTTTATTTGCAAGTGCAATATGTGAAGAAATATTTTATAGATTTTATTTACCAAAATCAAATGTTATTGTAGAGTGTATAATAAGTGGTTTATTATTTAGTTTTGCGCACTTTATCGATAAGTATACAAGATCTGAATTTACTTTAAGCTCCTATATTATTTTATTCTTTTTAAGCATATGTTGGTTAATATCATTTAAAATTACTGGTTCGCTACTACCTGCAATATTAGGACATCTGCTATATAATTTACCAAAAACGGTGTCAACTATTTATCAATATCGAGTATCTTGTAAAGTAAAATCAGTAGAAATTAGTAAATAATAGGAGGAAACTCTAGTGAGTATTGAAATAGAGCGTAAATTTTTATTGACAAGATTTTCAAAGGAACAAATGAATAAAAAAAATATTAAACTAATCGATAAGAAAAAAATTAGTCAAAATTATTTGGCAATAGGTGAAGAAGAGATTCGCATTAGAAAAATAATTGATGAGTCCGAAGAGAACGCTAGTTACTTTATGACTTATAAAAAAGGAAACTCTTTAAAGAGAATAGAGCAAGAAATTGAAATTTTAAAAGAAACTTATGATCAGTTACAAGGAAATTTAAAGCCAATTAACAAAACAAGAAGTACTTTCAAATTTAATAATTATTTAATATATGTTGATGAATATGATGATTTTGATTTTTGTACCATCGAAATAGAATTTGATTCCGTTGAAGAATCATTAAACTTCGTTCCTCCTAGCTGGTTTGGAGAAGAGATTACTGTTAACAAAGATTATAAAAATCAAAGTTTATGGTTAAAACTTAATTTTAAGGCTATAAATCTTACTTAACGCTTCGACTTTTTAATTGATCATTATAAAAGGACTGCTAGGGATCAAATTTTTGCTGTCACCAATTACTTTGACATTATAACGAAATGGACATTTTTTTATTAATTGAAAGTAAAATCTTCAAATTAGACTTATATAATAGTATGAGAGGAGACTATGAGAGTAATCAACTCTATTTACGGTGAATTTGTCATTGAAGATATTTTAAAGGATTTAATTTATTCTAAGCCTGTGCAACGGTTAAAAAGAATCCATCAAGGAGGAGCAACTTTTTTAGTTAATAAAAGATGGAGTACCACTAGGTATCAGCATTCTATTGGGGTTATGTTACTCATAAAATTACTAAATGGTTCGATACTAGATCAAATTAAAGGGTTACTTCATGATATTTCACATACAGCTTTCTCTCATATTATTGATTATGTATATTCATTTAATGATGAAGACTTTCATGAATATTTTTACCAAAAAATTGTAAAAAATTCCGAGATACCAGATATACTTTCAAAGCATGGTTATAAATTGGAAGATATACTAAATTATAAATGTGATATTCTTGAAGAACCGTTACCAAACTTAAGTGCTGATCGTATCGATTATACATTACTAGATATGTATAATTTAGGAGTAATAAAAGAAAATGAAATAAAAAATTTTTTATCAGCACTGTCTATAAAAAAAGGTAAAATTGTAATAGATTCAATACCAATAGCAGAGTGGTTTGTAGAAATCTATTATAAGGAAGTAATTGGTTATTTCCAACATCCTAAAAATGTCTATAGTGCATATATTATGACCAAAGTCATTCGAGAAGCTATCAATAAACAAATTTTAAAATTAGAAGATTTGTTTCAAGATGATTATTATGTATTAGAGAAGCTAGTATCTTCTAACAATAGAGTTATAATAGATTTATTGAATAAATTAAACAATAAAATCGAAGTTGTTGATAATACCAATGATTTTAATATTTCTCTGAAGCATAAAAAAAGAATAATTGATCCTCTAATAATAAATAAAAATAAAATTATTAAATCATCCAGTGTTTCAAAGAAAATTAAAATGCTAAATCAGTTGGCTTCAAGAAAGTTTGAAAATGTAACATGTATTAAAAGGATTCAAGATGATATAGATTACGAACTCTTTTCATAAAATTGGTCTATATACATGCACTTTAAAGTAATGACTTCTGTATGAACACCTTTTTCCATGGCTATACTGCTCCTACATATTCATGTATAAAAGGAGCGGAAATGACATGAAACGTCTTAAAATTACGAATGATCACGGATGGACACCTCGAACCCTTCGGAAACAAGAACGGAAAATCAAAGATGCTTCGCTTCGTGCTCGGGTGACTGCCGTTCGCCTCGTCATGGAAGGGTATCTTGGCAAAGACGTCGCAAAAATGATTCATTTATGCCGTCAATCGGTTGCCCTCTATGTCTCACGCTTTAACGAAGGGGGGCTCGATCGTTTACTCGATCGCCGCTTGCCACCCGGTCGTATGCCGTTTCTTACGGAAGAACAACAACAAGAAATTAGACAACTCGTCTTAACCACCACCCCTGTGGAGG
>NZ_JAPSMC010000054.1 GCF_026847645.1 Anoxybacillus sp. J5B_2022 | reverse complement strand
ATATAAGTTTACTTTCAATTAGTGATGGAAAATTTAATATTGTGATCATGATTCAAATCCATAAAACTCTTTATTTTGTTTAATTACAGTTAAAGTAGGGAGGGATTTTTATGAAAAAGTTAATCCAACTTCTATCATTAGGTAGTGCTCTCGTATTAGGATTTGCAAATGTCAATATAGTCAAAGCAGATGTGGTTGAAACCAAATCAGTAGAACAACAAAACATGTTACAGTATAGTCAAGAAGATTATGACCTTATTAAACAAAAGCAAGTTGAAAAAGGAGTTACGCCCGAAAAAGCAGAGGAGCTAATTAATAAATTAAAAAACGGAGAGGTATTAGATGCTGATATATTAAGCCCGGAACAAGCTGTAAAAAAAGTTAAAGAGGTGAATGGTGAGCTTGTTACAATCACATATTTTTTCCCAGACGGTTCTGCTTCTCAAACTCAATTTACAGATCCCTCTGTTAAAGTAGGAGAGTTGAAATCTGGAAAAACAAAAGGTTACATCTCACCTAATAGTATCTCTGGTGGAAGTTGTTCAACAGTAACATACACAACATCGTGCACAAACAGACTAATAAGCTATCAACTAGCCACATACGGATTCTCATTTTATGCAGACTATACTTTGGTAAGATATGATTATGATTCAATACAGTGGGCTGGAAACTGGAATATTTGGACAGCAGGTGGTACCTATACTAATCCAAGCATGAGAATCATTCGTTCTAAGGAAACAAGCAGCGCAAAAGCTGAAGCTAGATTATCAGCAACTCTTAACTTAGCCAATGGTGGTGGTTCCATTTCAAGAAGTCTATCACTAATTGTTGGCGGAGATAGTGCAACCGACAGTTGGAATGCTTATTATTAAAAATATTTTTATGTCTTTAGGAAAAATTTTTTTTACATTCTCTTCCTAACGTGCATGGCATCGTTTTGTCAATGGAAACTTGTTCACCATTAGGTGGTTTCTCGATCGCTCGTTCTTGGTACAATTACCGTTGCCGCGCGTTACACTTTGAAAGCAATTAACTCTAATGCTTATGTAGTAATAGACACCATGTCAGTCGAACATTATAAAAAGGTAAAAATACCCAATTACATTTATATAACACCGCAGGTAAATGAGACACCAAAAGGGACTGACTCAAAAGGGGGATTTTCCTTAAACCAGACACAACCTATTGTTTCTTGGTGATTGTTTTATACTTATATAAGTTAATCAGAAAAGGTGTCCCGTTCCTTTTGGGACACCTTCTTCTGGTGGTTTATTATTTTCCTTCTTTTAGCATTTGGACAAGTTCGTCATATTTTGGACTGCTTAAGAAGTTGTCGACTGATACGTGATAAGCGTTCGGCAATTTTTCTTTTGCGCGAGCGGTTAACGTTTGTTGCGTAATGACAACGTCTGCGTCCGCTGGAAGTTGGTTAATCGCTGTGTTTATTACTTCGATGTCTAGTCCTGCTTTTTGCACTTTATTGCGCATGATGGAAGCACCCATTGCGCTAGAACCCATTCCAGCATCGCATGCGAAAACGATTTTTTTCACGTTTGATGGAGCGGCGTTTGTTTTCAACATTGCAGCTGCATCGCTTTTCTTTCCTTTTAATTGTTGCATTTGTTCTGCTGCTTTGCTTAAATCTTCTTCGCCTTCGTTTTGTTTAGATGTTTTTAAGAAGAACGAAGCGACAAGGAACGATACGGCTGCTGCGACAAACACACCTGCTAATACTCCTAAGTAGTTGCCGCGCGGTGTCATCGCAAGAAGGGCGAAAATACTTCCTGGTGACGGAACTGCGACAAGCCCTGCGTTGAAAATCGTAAAGGTGAACACACCGCTCACGCCGCCAGCCATTGCTGCTAAAATTAAAATCGGTCTCATTAAAATGTACGGAAAATAAATTTCATGAATTCCGCCAAGGAAATGGATGATCACTGCACCAGGTGCCGATTGTTTCGCCATTCCTTTTCCGAATAGCCAATACGCAAGTAAAATACCAAGTCCTGGTCCTGGGTTTGTTTCCAATAAGAATAAAATCGATTTCCCTGCTTTTGCTGCTTGCTCTACGCCGAGCGGGCTTAAAATTCCGTGGTTGATGGCGTTATTTAAAAAGAGCACTTTCGCTGGCTCGATGAAAAGGTTCGCAAGCGGCAACAATTTCATGTTCACAATCGCTTCAACGCCAGCTGCTAATGTTTTGTTTAATCCTAATACGACAGGTCCAATTCCTTTAAACGCAATAAGTGTTAACAACCCACCAAGAATTCCGGCAGAGAAGTTGTTGACTAACATTTCAAACCCTTGTTTTACTTTTCCATGAATGAGTTCGTCAAATTTTTTGATTAAGTATCCGCCAAGCGGTCCCATAATCATTGCGCCTAAAAACATCGGAACGTCAGCACCGACAACAACCCCCATCGTCGCCGTTGCCCCGACGACACCGCCGCGAACGTCGTAAATCATTTTACCGCCTGTATAACCGATTAATAATGGCAATAAGTACGTAATCATCGGCCCGACAAGTTTCGCAAACGACTCGTTCGGCGTCCATCCGGTTGGAATAAATAATGCGGTAATAATCCCCCAAGCGATAAATGCACCGATATTTGGCATAATCATGCCGCTTAAATAACTACCAAACCGCTGCACTTTCACGCGAAAGCCTGTTTGATTTTCCATCTTTGTTCCTCCTTCATGAATTGGTCTTGCTATAGCTTCATCTTAAAGCGCTTACAGTGTTGTTTCAATGTAAAGTAAATATCATTTTGTCTGACACATTGTTGTCATTTTTTTAATAACGGCAAACATAAAACAAAAAGCTGTGTGAACGAATGCCACACAGCTTGCTTTTCTCATATAAAAATTTTCCCCGGATTTAAAATGCCGTTCGGGTCAAATAGTCGTTTCATTCCTTTCATTAACATAACGGAATCTCCATGTTCTTCGTACAAAAAGCGGCGTTTTCCGATCCCGATTCCGTGCTCGCCTGTACATGTTCCGCCGCGCGCTAATGCATAACGGACGATGTGTTCGTGAATTTTTTCGATGCGTGTTACTTCTTCGGCATCGTTCGGATCAAAAGCGAGTACGGTATGATAATTTCCGTCGCCAACATGGCCGAAAATAGCTGCGGTTAGCCCATGTTCCTCCACGAGTTGGCGCGTGTCGCGAATGGCTTCGGCAAGTTCTGAAACAGGCACGCAAACATCGGTCGACAATAGCGCTTTTTTCGGATAGGCAGCTTGAATGGCGAACGCTGCGTGATGGCGCGCTTCCCATAGCGCGGCGCGGGCGATGGAGTCGTCTTCGGTTTGAAATGCCACGCATTGCCCCTCTTCACACAATTGGCGGACGATTTCCGTCCCTTCTTTCACACTCGTTGCACTGCCGCTTAGTTCGATAAATAATGTCGGCGCAGCTAAGTAATTGGTCTGTTTGTACCGATTGACGGCTTCGATCGTCTGCTCATCGACGAGCTCTATTTTTCCAACTGCAACTCCTGCTTTTATGATTTCAACGGCTGTTTGTGCAGCCATAGGCAAAGAAACAAAACTTGCTTTCATCGCATTCGTTGCTTCTGGAATGCCTTGCAAGCGAACGATCAGACGTGTAAATACGCCTAACGTCCCTTCCGAACCGACAAATAGTCCCGTCAAATCATACCCAGCAGACGATTTCAGCGCCATGCCACCCGTATGCACGATCGTTCCATCAGCGAGCACAACTTCTAATCCGAGCACTTGATCGCGCATGACGCCGTATTTCACGCTATTTGTACCGCTAGCATTCGTTGCCGCCATTCCGCCAATCGTCGCATCGGCACCGGGGTCGACAGGGAAAAAGAGCCCATATTTTTTGAGCGCTTCGTTCAGCTGCATTCGTGTCACCCCAGGTTCGACGACAGCTAAAAAATCATCTGGACGAATCTCGAGAATGTTGTTCATCTTTGTCATATTTAACGTAATTCCGCCATTGACAGGAATAATATGGCCTTCTAAGCTGCTGCCAGCGCCAAACGGCGTGATCGGTATGTTCCGCTCGTTTGCATACGCCAGCACTGCACTTACTTCCGCCGCCGTATTCGGAAAAACAACGACATCCGGTTTTCGTGGGGCATGGTACGCTAACCCTTTGCTATGCTGTTCCAGTACTGTTTCGTTTCTTGTCACTCGCTTATGGTCGCCAATTCGTTCAACGATATCTTCGTATATTCCCATCGGCATCCCCTCCTAATAGCGCATGAGTGTTTGTACGCCTTCTATCATGCGGGCTGCGTTCGGCAGCCAATCGTCTTCTACCGACGGCACTGGATACGGTGTATCGTAACCGGTTATGCGCACGATTGGAGCGGACAAAGAAAACAACGCCCGCTCGCTAATGAGCGCTGCAATTTCTGCTCCAAATCCATTCGTCTTGACCGCCTCATGGACAATTATTACGCGTCCTGTTTTGGAAACAGAGGAATAAATCGTGTCCCAATCAAGCGGCTGTAACGAGCGGAGGTCAATGACTTCTATGTCCACTTTTTCCTTCATTTCTTCTGCGACTTTTGCCACGAGCGGTACGCTTGCTCCCCATGAAATGACCGTCACATCTTCCCCTTCTTTGACAATGCGCGCTTTTCCGAGCGGAATTTCGTACGGCTCTTCTGGCACTTCCATGCGAAAAGTGCGATATAGCTTCATCGGTTCTAAAAATAGCACCGGGTCTTCATCGCGGATCGCTGAAATTAACAATCCTTTCGCATCATAGGCGTTCGATGGCATAACAATTTTCAGTCCTAGCGAATGGGCAAACAATCCTTCGAGTGCATCCGAATGAAGTTCAGGAGTTCGCACGCCGCCTCCGTATGGGCTGCGGACGACAAGCGGACATGTAAATCTTCCTGCCGAACGAAACCGCAGGCGCGCCGCTTGTGCTGCCAATTGATCCATCGCCTGATAGACAAAGCCAAGAAATTGGATTTCTGCAACTGGACGAAATCCGTTCACCGCTAGCCCAATCGATGTGCCGACAATCCCTGATTCCGCAAGCGGAGTGTCAAAAACACGCGCTTCGCCAAACTGTTCGAATAGCCCATCGGTCGCACGAAATACCCCGCCATTTTTTCCGACGTCTTCCCCTAATACAATGACGCGCTCATCCCGCTCCATTTCTTGCCGCATCGCGTCATGAATTGCTTGAATCATCGTCATTTCCGCCATCTTACTTCCCCTCTTTCACACGGTTTCTTCGAATGACTTCTTGTTGCTGCTCGTACAATAATGGACTTGGTTCGTCATATACATAGCGAAATATGTCGGCAAGCGACGGTGCTTCCACTGAAGCCGCTTCTTCGTACGCTTTCGTCACTTCATCGTTTACTTGCGCCACGAACGCTTCTTCTTGTGTGTCCGTCCAAATGTTGCGTTTTTCTAGTAGCTTTCGCAGGCGATGCAGTGGGTCTTTCGTTCGTTTCCATCGCTCTACTTCTTCTTCGCTCCGATATTTTGTCGGATCATCCGATGTCGTATGCGGCCCTAGCCGGTAGGTTAGCGCTTCGATTAATACCGGACCCTTTCCTTCTCTTGCCATCTGAACCGCTTCTTTCATCGTTTGGTATACGGCAAGCACGTCATTGCCGTCGACGAGCACCCCTTTCATTCCATAAGCGAGTGCTTTTTGGGCAATCGTTCGGCTCGCCGTCTGCTTTTGGATGGGAACACTAATGGCGTAATGATTGTTTTGGCAAAAGAAAATGACGGGAACTTGATAGACAGCGGCAAAATTAAGCGCCTCGTGAAAATCGCCTTCCGATGTCGCGCCATCTCCAAAATAGCAGACGGACACATGCCGTTCCCCTTTTAGTTTCGTTGCCCATGCACACCCTGTCGCATGCAGCGTTTGCGCTCCGATAATAATTTGAATTGGGAAAATGTTTAGACCAGCTGGTGTTTTTCCGCCAAGCACATGCCCCCTCACGTAATGGAAAATTTGCGTCAATGGCATTCCGTGCGCCAAACATGCCGCCATTTCTCGGTAGCTTGGAAAAAGCCAATCGTCTTTATCTAACGCCAATACGCTTCCGATTTGTGCAGCTTCTTGTCCGCTAAATGGGGCATATGTGCCGATTCGGCCTTGCCGCTGCATTTTTAACAGCCGTTCATCAATCACCCTTGCTTTTCGCATCCACTGATACAGCGTAATAAGCACATCGTCAGAAAAGGAGTGCAACGTTTCTTCTTCCCCGTTTCCGTTTTCATCCAATAGATGCACCATCTCGATGCGCAAATCGTTTTGGTCTATCATTTTCCTTTCCCCCTTGAACTTGGATTATTTGCTAAGTTATCGGACATCCAATAAAAGTTGTTCCGGTTTTTCTAACACGCTAGCGACCGCAGCCATAAACCGCCCTGCTGGTTCTCCATCGATGACGCGGTGGTCGAATGTTAACGAAATGCCCATCATATCCCGAATGACGATTTCTTCTCCGATGACGACTGGCTTTCGCTTTATCGCATGAACACCTAAAATTGCAACCTCTGGATAGTTAATAATCGGCGTCGCAAACCAGCCGCCTTTTGCTCCGGTACTTGTAATCGTGAACGTGCTTCCTTGCAATTCATCGACACGAAGCGTATGGCAATGGGCTTTTCCCGTCAACTCTGCAAGTTCTTCCGCAAGCTCACGAATCGATTTTTGGTCGGCATGGCGAATGACCGGAACGACAAGTCCTTCTTTCGTCGCCGTGGCAATCCCGATATGATATTCTTTTTTCAGTACGATTTCGTTCGTTTCTTCATCAAGCGTTGCGTTAAACAGCGGGTGTTCCTTTAACGCACGCGTGACCGCTTTAATGACAAACGGCAAATACGTAAGCTTTATCGATAGCTGATTCATTAAACTTGTCCGAATGTCGACAAGCGTTGTTACATCGACTTCGTCCATTCCGGTGACATGTGGAGCAGTATATGCTGATTTGACCATTTTCTCTGCAATTTTTTTCCGCAAGCCACGCATCGGGAGGCGTTCTTCCGTTTGTTTTGGCGGAGACACCGTCGGCTCTATTACTTCCAGCGCAGGGGCGACCGCAGCCGCTGCTCGCTCAGTTGCATACCGCTCTAAATCGGCAACGACGACCCTCCCTCCTTCACCTGTTCCTTTTACTTCTTCAATCAGAATGCCCATCTCCCGTGCCCGTTTTCGAACAGACGGCGCCGCAATCACGTGCTTTTTCCGGTGAGGGGCAAGTTCGGACGACGTAGGCTGTTCCGCCGCTTCCTGCGGCGCAACTGGTGCAACCGCTTCCATTTTTTCTTGCATATCGACGATGATCAGCGGCTCTCCTACTTTCACCACTTCTCCTTCAGGTCCAGCAAGGGCAATGATTTTCCCCGCAACAGGGGTGGAAATTTCGACCGTTGCTTTATCGGTCTGGATTTCGGCAATTGGCTGATCGATCGTGACTTTTTCTCCTTCGTGAACGAACCATCGGACAATCTCTGCTTCATGCAGCCCTTCGCCAATATCCGGCAGTTTAAATTCGTAGCGCACCATAATCTTCTCCTTTTCTTTCTTAATCGAACGTAATACCATGGAAGTTCGTAGATGTGGGACATGCATTCTAGCTGTGAAGACGGTGTAAAAGCAGTTGTTTTTTCGGCAAAATAAATAAGTCGAAATATTCTGAATGATACATTTATCATAATGGGCATTTTCTTCCACGTCAATCTCTATCTTTTAGACATTTTTCGCGAAAAAACGCGCGATTGGCGCGCAAGATAATGTTATGGTGAAATACAGTTGATTATGATGGAGCATATCGTCTACGTTAGTCCATAATAAAAACTCCTACCACGAACACATGGTTAGGAGAAAAAACGTCCTTCGATTAATTTCATCATGTCTTCAAAGTCAAACGGGGCTTCGCTTTTCAGCTTTTCGGCAAATGCGCTGATCGTTTGTAGTACGGTTACGCTTTCTACTGGATGCTTTCCTGTGGCGCTTTCTGCGGATAGCATTACTGCGTTCGTGCCGTCGAGCACCGCTTGAAAAATGTCGGTCACTTCCGCGCGCGTCGGCTTTTCTTGCTCTACCATCGACTGCAACATTTGTGTTGCTGTAATGATATACGTATTAAATCGATTGCATTCGTAAATCATCGCCTTTTGTAAAAGCGGAACCCACGCCAATGGAAGTTCGACTCCTAAATCGCCGCGCGCTACCATAATTCCGTCTGCTGCCTCGCGAATGGCTCGAAAATTTTTCACCGCTTCTAGCGTTTCGATTTTGGCGATAACCATCGGCTTTTTCGCATTGCCGATGGAAGCTATGAACTGGTGGACTTCATGCAAATGAACCGCTTCTCGAACGAATGAACACGCCACCATATCTACTTCTTCACGCAACAAAAATTGTAAATCACGCTCGTCTTTTTTCGTCAAAGCTGGCAATGATATTTTAGTCCCTGGCAAGTTGACACTTTTTCGACTCCCGATCGGCCCACCGATGATTACTTCTGTTTCGATTTCTTTTTCCCCTATTCGTTTGACGATCAATTCCACCGCTCCATCATTTAACAAAATTTTTGCCCCGATTGTAACGTCTTTCGTCATTTGCTCATGATCTATCCTTGCTTCTTTGTCTGTTCCAATGCAATCAGTCGTGCGCAACGTAAACCGTTGTCCTTTTTGTAATACGACCGTTCCGCCTTGTATGTCGCCTAATCGAATTTTCGGTCCTTGCAAATCCCCTAATATTTTTACTTTCTTTCCTAATTGTTTATTTAACGAGCGAACCGTTTCGATGACCTTTTGATGGTTACACTGTTCCCCGTGCGATAAATTGAGTCTTACAACCGTCATTCCATGCTCCATTAACGCTTGAATCATGTCCCGACGATTCGTCGCAGGTCCAATGGTGCAAATGAGATCGATTGCCATCTTTTCATCTCCTCTTTCAGAAAAATTTTCCTTTAGTTTGCCGCGATATTCCGTTTGTTAAACAAAATTTCTGCAAAAAAAAAGACGAACGAGATGTCAACCCGTTCGGAAAAGGCATGGGGCAGCCGACATATATAGATACAACTGGGAAGTTTAACTTAATTTTTTTTCGACTGTCGAGGCAAGCCTATGGCTTGCCTTCGTCACGCTTTGGCGTGACAGAGGACCGAACAACCAGCCGCTTCCCAGACAAATTCATTTGTCTGGGAGCGGTGTTGTTCGGTCGCCCGACAGTCGAAAAATAACGACGTAAACGGTAAAAATGTTAAAGCTTCAAAGTGCACCTATATAGACGTTGCTGACTACGGCAAAAAAGATAACTTGTGAACCGTAGGTATGCTTGCTATGCGGCTATATTTCTGTCTCTGACGCTTCTCGACCATATTTTTCTCAAAGGCACCACTAAAAGGAGGTAAACAGAGCCAAAGAGTGCGAAACTGATAGCCAAAATTTTTTGCGGATCGGTATAAGCATGTAGCACCAAGAACAAGATAATTCCGATCATCCGCCCCAATCCTAAAGGAATTTCACGAATAACAATATAATCTAAGCGTCGTTCTTGATAGGCTGGATCTTTTTCGATCGAAGCATACGTCCACGCATTAAACGTTGTTGTAATGAGATTGAACCCAATCGTCGAGAGAATTGTATAAACAACGAGAATGGAAAATTCTTGTTTAAGGCTGAGTACAACCGATGATACGCAAAGCAGCAACGCTCCGGCAGTATAAATGTTCAACCGCCGTTCAGGGTTAGAAAATCTAGACAACACAAATGAAGTAAGCATCCCCATCAAAGAAGCAAACGTAGCAAACCCGCCAAGGGCGAGCTCACTTTTTAAGATCGAGTAAGACATCATCGTCACAAGAAACGTCGAATACGTCCCTTCGACCACACCAGAGCCCATAGTCACCCAATACATCCCTTTCCATTCTCGAGATGGGTTTTTCCACACTTCCAGCAACTGTGATTGCCTCGGTACTTGCTTCCCTTTTAGCCTAAAGGACATTAGCACAACCACTAAAAACCAAAGAAGGGTCATGCTAAAAACTAGATAATATCCTTTCATCCCTGCGTAACGCTCAATGAAATAACCCGCCAACATCGGAGCGAGCATTCCGCTGATGCTATTTAAAAGATTCCCTACATACAGAAACCGATCCCGCTCTTGGTCTTCCGTACTGTCCAAAGATTGCATATGCATTCCAATGGCAAAAAAACTCGCTCCTAATCCCATCAAACACCCGATCTCATAAATATGTGCTGGGCTTTGTTCTTGATAAAACAATACGAAACCAAAGGTCAAAATAAAAAAGATAACGCCCAAACGCAAACTCGCCATCGGCGTTTTTTTGCGAGCGTAAGAAGCACAAAGCGGAAAACTGACTAAAATGACAAAAGACCAAATGAAACTGTACTTGGCCAAAAAAGTGTACGATGAGTTCAACTTCCAAAGAAATACGTTGATGAACGTATTAGACATTCCGAATGCAAACGTAAAAAATGCCATCATCCACAAATATAATCGAGCTTCTTTTGTCATTTCCCTACACCTTTCTAGAATAAAAGTTACCCTGAAACCATCCGTCTGCTCTACAACTGTGAGCAAAGAACGAAGCCGCTGCTACAGATGTCTTTCATCCCCCATTTCTACGCTTATGGAATCGATTTCATTTTTTTCGTTGAACAACGATGGCTGCTCGCATAGGAACACGCGCACCGTATTCCCAGTCGGCAGAAAAGCCATTATTCAAGCATAACTTGATTTCATCCATACGCTTGAAGCAATTGCTGCTTGCTTTAGTATTCAGTAAAACATATTTTGCAAAATAAATCAAAGCGAAACAATTGGACATCAAGCTCTTTCCATCACGCTTGAAATGTGGTACAATTCATGCCATAGTCCTCCTTGTAATTAGGGATTTGGTGTGTCCCCTTCCTAATTATAAGGAGTTTTTTATTGGAACAATAATTTTTTCATTTCTCTACTTGACAAGTGTAAAATTTGTTTTATTCAATAACAGTCATCTCCATGCTTTCTGCAAATTTAACTACTAATATAAAAACATCAAGTTTAACAAAGGGTGTTGCAACAATCATGTTAGGAATTCTATTTTTTTCAGCTTTTATGATTGTTTTACTTTCTATCTTTCTTTTGCGAAACCCAACTAGTAAGAAGTTATATAAACTAGCATTAGGATACAATACAGCTTTTTCCCTACTGTTTGTAACCTTATTTGCTTATTATGCAAATTCCGAAAACGTGGTAGATGCTGTAAAAAATCTAACACAGAGAACAACTGATAAAAATAAAGCGAAAGAGCGAACCTTCTCATCAGGACAACTAAAAGAACCAGTCATGATGGTATCAGCTCTCATTGATGCCCCTCTTTTCTCACAACTTCCAGAACTACCAAGGGGGTGCGAGGTAACAAGCCTGGCTATGCTATTGAACCATGCAGGAATCAAGGTAGATAAGATGACGCTAGCGAAGCAAATAAAGAAAAACCCAACTCCTTATCGAGTACATAATGGGAAGGTATTTTATGGCCATCCAAATGAAGGGTTTGTTGGTGATATGTATACAAAAACGAAACCGGGATATGGTGTTTATCATAAACCTATAAAAGAATTAGCCGAGATGTATTTGCCTAATCAAATTGTTGATTTAACTGGACAATCATTTGAAGAAATATATAAATATTTGTCAAAAGGTATCCCTGTTTGGGTGATTACCAACACAACTTTTCGTGTACTCCCTCCGTCTGAATTTGTTGAATGGCAAACCCCACAAGGTCCTATAAAAATAACATACCGAGAACACTCTGTATTAATCACTGGATACGATGACCAATACATTTATTTTAATGACCCATTGACAGGTACAAAAAATAAAAAAGCACCTAAGTCTGAATTTATAAACGCTTGGATCCAAATGGGCAAACAAGCTATTACCTATAACCGTAATTAATCTGGTAGTAGCTTGTTTTTTATTTCATATCTTCCATTAACAATAAGTATTTCTTTTAATTTATTTTGTATAACTTTTTTCTCCATAAATTTTGCACATTTATTTTTTATGATGATGTTACTATGACTTACATCACAAGTTTATGGAGGGAAAGCGATGAAGAAATTATTGTTAGGAACTGTTTTGGCAGGAGTTGTTGCGATTGGTGCAGCTTGCTCAAATAATTCTTCGATGCAAGGACACGACATGTCCAACATGAATACAAAAAAAGAAAATACTTCCAACGAATCGAGTAAGCAGCAATTACCTTTGGCAACCAATACAGAAGTGTTATCTGGGAAAGAGATTAACCTTACTGCGAAGGAAGCGTTATTACAAATCAACGATCAAGTCAAACTCCCGGTATACACGTATAATGGATCGGTACCCGGTGCGCAAATCCGCGTAAAGCAAGGGGATAATGTGAAAATTGTTTTAAAAAATGAATTGCCAGAACCGATCACGATTCACTGGCACGGCTATCCTGTTCCAAATAATCAAGATGGAGTACCGGGTGTCACGATGGACGCCATTAAACCGGGTGAAACGTTTACGTATGAATTTACAGCAACCGTGCCGGGAACGTATTGGTATCATTCCCATCAAAAAAGCGCCGAGCAAGTGGACAAGGGATTATACGGTACATTAATCGTAGAACCGAAAAATGAAGAAAAAGTCGATCGAGATTATACACTTGTGTTAGATGAATGGATGAGCAATCCGGATGAAGGAAATATGGATATGAGCGGCATGGATCATAGTAATATGAATAATGGAAATAGCTCTGATAATCAACAAATGGATATGAGCAGCATGGGCCATGATATGATGAATATGTACGATATTTTCACGATTAACGGGAAAAGCGGGGATGCTGTCCAACCGTTAAAAGTGAAAAAAGGCGAAAAAGTGCGACTTCGTCTTGTCAATGCAGGATATATGTCCCACAAGCTTCATTTGCATGGACATGAGTTTAAAATTGTCGCAACAGACGGACAGCCATTAAAAGATCCGCAACCAATCAAAGATGAACTGTTGAATATCGCTCCGGGTGAGCGCTACGACATTGAGTTTATCGCCAATAACCCGGGTGAATGGTTACTAGAATGTCACGGGAATATGAAAGGTACCGATGGCATGAAAGTGAAAATTCAATACGAAGGACAAGCAAACAATACGGACAAAGCGAATGCAAAAGAAAATCTTCCTGTGGTAGATATTACAAAATACGGAAAATATGAGACAGGTCCATTTACGTTAGACCAAAAATATGATGTAGAGTACACGATGGATTTAGGAACAGCGATGGGCAAAGATGGCATGATCTTCACGATTAATGGGAAAACGTATCCTGAAACAGCACCCGTAAATGTGAAGAAAGGAGATCTAGTAAAAGTAAAATTGGTGAACAATTCACCGAAAGATTTACATCCTATGCATTTACACGGACATTTCTTCCAAGTATTAAGTAAAAATGGTAAGCCAATTACAGGCTCCCCATTGATTAAGGATACCTTGAATTTAAAACCGGGTGAAGAATATGTAGTCGCATTTAAAGCAGATAATCCGGGAAACTGGATGTTCCATTGCCATGACTTGCACCATGCTTCAGCCGGAATGGTCACAGAAGTAAAATATACCGATTACAAATCGGACTATACCCCAGATCCGAATGACACAACGAATAAAGGGGAATAACGATTTATCGTAGTAAGTAAAAGAGGCTGTCTCAAAAGGTTAACACCCTTTTGAGACAGCCTCTTATTTTTTTGTTTTTATTTCCAGTTTATTTTTTTTTAGTTAGAAAAAAATAATAATGAATTTAAATCATTGGAGGGATTATATATGACGACAGTTATTAGTTCATCAGTTCAACAATTTCAAACGTGTATTGATGCTTGCAACCAATGTATGCAAGCGTGTGAAGAATGTCTGACTTCATGTTTAAAAGCAGCTGACGTACAGGCTAGAACACATTGTATCAACATTTTAAGGGATTGTGCAGATATTTGTGCCATGGCGGCTCAATGGATGTCTCGCGGAAGCATGTATGCGAAGGAGTTTTGCCAACTTTGCGCGACAATTTGCGATGCTTGTGCCGCTGAATGTGCAAAATTCCAAGATACACACTGTCAGGAATGTGCCAATTTATGCCGTCAGTGTGCTGAAGAATGCCGTAAAATGTCATCATAATACTATTTGAGGGTGTCTCAAAAGTGATCACTTTTGAGACACCCTCTCTCTTTCATGTTACTTCACATTATATCCTTGCTCTTCAATCGCTTCTTTCAGTTTTTCTACGCTTACTTTTGTTTCATCATACTCCACATTAACCGTATCTTTGGTTTCAGATCGCTTCACAAAAAGGCGAACGCATCGATGACGAAGGGATACAAACGTATGAGTTGTGCCTCCCCCATTCACTCTTAATCCAATCCAAGCATTAATGGAGCCATGTCATTTCTATATAAGGAAAAGAGTACAGTAAAACCCCCAGAGCATACAGCATCGCTCTGAAAAACCTTTTTTCTGTATAATTAAATAACACATTTTTCAGGGGTAAACATCCCCAAATTAACAAAAGGGAAAGCGGCAACTTTATCAAAATCGGAAAACTTAAAATGATTGGCACTAACATGAAAATAAGGTGGCATATATATTTTCTTTTCACATACTGTCTCAAGTTTATATGAAAAACTAGACTTTTTTTCATTGTTTCTAACTCATATTTGTTCAATTTTGTCAGCATATGATCTGTGAAAAAAATGACTAAAAAAATGTGACCCACTTGATAATAAAAATGGTCTAGCCAAATTCCTGACATGCTAAATAGCAATAACGTTGTTATGTAAACAAAAAAATCTTTCTGATAATACCTAACTTTTAAAACTTCCCTCATGAGATAAAATAGATAGTCTTGATCATAATACTTCAGCAATAACTTTGTATTTGATGACACTTTTTTTGCTGTGAGTAACTGTTGAATCTCTAAAATTTTACTTATATCTTTATTTAACAGTCCCTCTCCCATTTTAGACATGATTTGATAGTAGCGATGCAATAATGAGTAATCTAACGATTTTAACGAAAACAAATGTATGATCATCGCCATAAACATCAAAGCTGCAATTATTATCGCCTCTACATAAATCGCTATGAAACCTAACACAACTGTACCCACCATGAGCAACTGAACATACAATATTTCATATTGATAACGCATAAAACATAGGTAATTAAAAAGAATATTAACTAATAGAGCTATAATCAACGATGTGCTGACCTGCTGCATGAATAGCATATAGACGATCAAAAAAACGATGCTTGGGAAGCTCATTTTCATGAGCAAATATTGCTTAAATTTTTTAAAATTAAAAAGCCGATACTGAAAAATTTGGAACGGAACATTTATGATCGGGTTATTTTGAAACAACTTTACTACTCCATAAACAAAAATCAAATAAGGAGCATAGTGATTAACGATATTCCCATAAACACGACTCAAATCGATTGCTGCGGGAACAAGAAAAAACATGGCAACAATCATCCCAACGACATAGAAAGGATATTGTTTGACGATCCGCATCCCTTTTCTCATTTGATTGAGTATAAAATAATATACAATATGACTATTCATAACTATCACCAATGATTTGAGTAATTGTTGACCGTCCAATTTCATTAGGAAGATAACGAATAACGTTCTTATCTTTAATGATTAAATATTCATCGCAAATGGCTTCTAAACTATCCAAGTCATGGCTAGAAACAACAATAATTCTGTTCGGACTTTTTTGAGATATTAATAATTTTTCCAATGTATTCACTTGGATTGGATCAAGGGTAATAAAAGGTTCATCCAATAACAGCAAATTACTCCCTCTTAAATAACCAAAGGCAATACCAAACCTTTGAAGCGTTCCCCTCGAAAGCGCATGAGGAAAATAATCAATGTAGTCTCCCAACTTAAACAGGTCGACAATTTCTTCTATTTTCTTTTGTGCTTTTGTTTTTTGAAGCCCCTTAATTTTACATAAAAACAACATTTGTTCGTACATCGTCAAATCTTGAAAAAAAGAGTGATCATCGCTAATGAACGTAGCATCCAAATCAAAATAATCTTTGTTTTTAATGGAAACATCTCCCCAAAAAATATCTCCATGCTCTTCTTTTTTCAAACGTGCGATCGTTTTTAACAACGTTGTCTTTCCCGCTCCGTTTCTCCCGATTAGACCATATATTTTATTTTCTTGAAATGAATAGCTTAAGTCGTGAAAGATCACTCTTTCATTGTATTTTATAGTGATATGTTCTAATCGTAACATATGTTCACCCTCACTTATTTATTTCAAATAGAATACATTTTTGATTCTGATCCAAAATATAAAAACTTCTAAAAAATTCACGAATATTTGATCTAAACAAGAACTTGTTCTTATGGGTGTGATTCAAATTTAACAATAGATGTATATCGCCGTTATGGAAATTTAAGATTGTTGAGTAATTAATAATTTTTTTCGTTTTTACGTATCGAATATTTCCCTTCAATATCCTAGATGTATCAATATGAACTAATTTTTCCAAGAAAACGGGATACGTTTTTCTTAGATCTATTTTGTTAGACAAACAAATTTGTTGACCGTCCTGACCTGTGAAACAAAAAACATCGCCATCATCTAGCATATGGACTTCTTTTCTTTCATAAAAATATTGCAAAAAAATATTAAATAAAAGTATTATATCTTTTTCTTCGAGCATAATATAGTCAAATTCGTCAAATACACTCGTGTAATCCATAAAATTTAATATATTTGTTGAAACGAATTCTTCTATTTGCTCTCTGTATATCTCTTTTCCACAATCATATTGCAAGACATCCCATTCACCGTTTTCCCGCTGAAAAAAAATGGTCATTATAATATTTTCGATTGAAAAATATATCTGGTTAACAATGGTTTTAATATGTAAGCATAGATGAATTTCATAATGTTTAACATATCTTTTTACGATATCTTGGATTATATAAAAAAACTTTTGCGTCTTTTCATTGATATCACTTGATATTTGTTCGTATTGTACGAGATCTTCACATATGATAGTTGAGGATATTTTGTGATCTTTAAACACGCTACGTACATATATTTTTTTACACTCCATCCGTCATCAACTTCCTTCACTCCACAAATCTATCCAGTGCAACGTCATCAACTTCCTTCACTCCACAAATCTATCCAGTGCAACAGAGAAATCTTAACTTTTCATTCCTTTGCAGATGCTTTAATCCCTAGTGCTGGAACCGTATAGGCGACCTTCACAACCGATCCTCTTTTTCCGCATAAATTATAAAACGTTTTCACCTCATTCCCAAGCAACAATTCTCGATTGGCCAGTTCAAAAATATTAAAAGTCATCATAAATGGCTCAACTTCCGATGTACACTTTCCATTTTCGATCAAATAGGACATCTCTACTTCCACTGTAAAATCGCCGGTATGTGTATTCACCTCACCCATGTTTAATTTTTTGACATAAATACCTTTCATCGTCCGAGTTAGGGAATCCCTTATTGGTTTTTCTCCGGGGCAAATGTACATATGCTGCATCCTTGGATAAATATCTGCAGTATTGTTTCCTTGTATAGCGTTTCCTGATGACTGCTGGCGATAAATATATTTAGTGACTTCACTGTTTAGTAGATTTTTTAATTTTCCTTTTTTTACTAAATCTATATTCGGATATATGATATTCCCTAAATCATCGTATCGTTGGTATAACCCATAATTTTCAATGATGTTTATATTTTCTTTAAACTTAAAATCTTGTTGATACACAAGTGGCGATGTAAAAAAATGATCTGCTTCTAGGAGATGACCGATAAATTCATGAAAAAATATCCCTGTTGCATATGGATGGAAATAGAGATCATACGATTCAACATCTATTAGTTTTATTTTCCTTTTGAACATAAACTGAATTTCTTCTTCAATTCTTTGAAAAACATCCAAAAAATTATCATAATGTAAATATTCTAAAATAATATAGTCGCTTAAACTCATCTGTTGGGTATTATAGTGAACGACATTGTATGAAAAAATATAGTACCGTTCCTTATTTACATAAATCACTCCATTGTGATTAAAAATTATCTTTCTTTTTTCTTTCAATTCAATTGCAATTCTGACATCTATACAATACTTTTTCTCTAGCTCTTTCATTTTACTAAAAATTTGTTCTATTGCAGGAATATCAAAATAACATTGATCCTCTAAGATATTTTTGGCGTTTTCAATTATTTTCTGTGGCAGCTTCTTTTCCTTAGATAAATAGGATAGAATAGAGGACAACGAATGTTGTAAAATTATCACATCGTATTCATTCATAAAATTTAGCCGAGAAGTAACAGTCGAAGGAAAGTCCTCAACCCATTGATTTTCTGTTGAGAATATCTTTGTTAATGAATATTCAGAAATTAAAGTGTAAGTTTTATATTTTGATGATTTCTCTCTGGACTTTACATTCACTTTCACTCACCTCGAACATAGAAGCGATGCAGTTTCCACATGTATCATAATGTTGGCAGTCTCCACAAATATTTCGAATCGGAGATGGTATACCCATAATTCTTCTTAAATTAGAAATATCTAAAATTTCAAAAATATCATTCTGTTTGACATCCCCAAGAATTATATTCGAAATGGCTGGGCATGGTGTTACTTCACCGTTGGCCATAATATGGATCTCATGATAGCCAGCCCCGCATTTATTAGGATAAGCAACATTATCCATAATTTTACTAATTTTCTTTTCACATATATCTAATCCTACATAAAAATCGTCTGTCGTATACTTCCGATGGAAATTCTGTAAAATATCAATAAAATCTCTAGCTACTTTCACAGGTATTTCATTTGTCTTTGCTCTACCTGCATTCGACGTTAATCCAATGCTAACACCTAAACAGTTCAAGTTTCTACATAATTGTATTAAACCTTCTAAATCATCTTTATTATAATCATTCATCGTAAAAGAAATGGAAACAGGTATGCGTTTTTCTGTCATTCTCCTTATATTATCTACCGTTCTGTTGAATGCCCCCTTTACACCTCTTATAAAGTCGTGATTTTTTTCAAGTCCGTCTAAACTAACTTGTACTCCTATATTCGGGAATGTGCTTAAAATATTCAATATTCTTTCTCTTAATAACAAGCCGTTGGAGGCAATTGTAACAGTACAAGCATGTTTCCCTAAAAAAGAAATAAGGTTTTCAACATTTTTCTTTAGCATCGGTTCTCCACCTGTAATAAAGAAAGAGTGAACTCCAATTTCAACAAATACCTTGGCTAATTCAATAAATTTATCAACCTCTATTTCTCCTTTCCTTTCCTTTCCAGATTCATTAAAACAGTGGAGGCATTTTAATTGGCACCGATTAGTCACTTCCATTGACACATTGACAGGTACCACTAAATTTTCGTGACCAATAACATTAATTTCTACTCCCTCTGGATCATTCACTAAATCAATTATGCCAGCATCAATATATTCTTTTA
>NZ_JAPSMC010000053.1 GCF_026847645.1 Anoxybacillus sp. J5B_2022 | reverse complement strand
GATATTATATAACGGCTCGGTAGCTCAGTCGGTAGAGCAAAGGACTGAAAATCCTTGTGTCGGCGGTTCGATTCCGTCCCGAGCCACCATTTACGTTTGTCGGCTTAGCTCAATTGGTAGAGCACGCCCGAATAAGCTTCTGTGAAATTGCTACAGCGTACCGCTCGAGCAGCAGCTTGATTAGGCATACTGAGAGCGGGACGACGATAATACTGAGTGATTTACAAAATAGCGTTTTTAAATTTTGTTACGCCGGCTTAGCTCAATTGGTAGAGCAACTGACTTGTAATCAGTAGGTTGCGGGTTCAAGTCCTGCAGCCGGCACCAGCAAATTTTGTGGCGGCTATGGCGAAGTGGTTAACGCACCAGATTGTGGCTCTGGCATGCGTGGGTTCGATTCCCACTAGTCGCCCCATAAATAACATACAACATGCGGGTGTAGTTTAGTGGTAAAACCTCAGCCACGAGCGACACAACGGTGAATTTGCTACGAGTTGCCTCGACGCATCCATCATCTTCGAATCATCTGGAAGAGGAAGAGGCATGGGAAGTGCGTGGCGAGAATAATGATGATAGTAATATAAAATATGCGGGTGTAGTTTAGTGGTAAAACCTCAGCCTTCCAAGCTGATGTCGTGGGTTCGATTCCCATCACCCGCTTTTAAAAGACGGGCCTATAGCTCAGCTGGTTAGAGCGCACGCCTGATAAGCGTGAGGTCGGTGGTTCAAGTCCACTTAGGCCCATCTCCTTTATGATATTCCGCAATAGCTCAGCGACGAGCGATGCATCGGTGAATAAACTGCGAGTTGCCTCGACGCACCCCTCCTCTTCGAGTAAGCTAGGAGAGGAAGAGGCAGTAGAAATGCATCAGAAAGATGATGTTTTGTTGAATGAACAATTTTTTAAAAGCATTCCGCAATAGCTCAGCGGTAGAGCAACCGGCTGTTAACCGGTAGGTCGTAGGTTCGAATCCTACTTGCGGAGCCATCGGGAGAAGTACCCAAGTGGCTGAAGGGGACGGTTTGCTAAACCGTTAGGTCGCGTTTTTGCGGCGCGCGGGTTCAAATCCCGCCTTCTCCGCCAGTTTTAATAATATGGCCCGTTGGTCAAGTGGTTAAGACACCGCCCTTTCACGGCGGTAACACGGGTTCGAATCCCGTACGGGTCATCGAAAAATCACTATGCACGTAGCATAGTGATTTTTTATTTTATGCAAAAGAGACTTCTGCTTTACGTAGAAAGCGAAGTCCCTTTGTTGTTTTGCTCGAGAAGAAATTTTTTTCCGTATTCCCCGTGATTATGGAACGATGCGTGCTCGATTTGAATGGTCACATGTTTAATCCCGTACTTAGGTTCTAACATTTCATTGATTGCTAAAATGACGCAAAATGGCTGAACATGCTCATTAATAAATACGTGCGCTGTGAGTGAGTAGTGGTCAGAAGAAATGGACCAAATGTGCATATCATGTACGTCTTCTACTCCTTCAATACATCTAATATCGGCACGAATGAGATCTAAATCAAATTGTGGCGGAACGGAGTCCATGAGAATGAAGTACGACTCACGAGTAATTTTCGCTCCCCCTGTAAAAATAATCGCGCCGATCACCATGCTAATGAGCGGATCAATCACGTAAAAATCTGTGAAGTAGATGATGACTGCCGAAATAATGACTCCAATTGAACTAAGAAGGTCGCCGATAAAATGCCATAACGCACTTTTTACATTTAAATTTTCTTCTTCTTTTGTGCTCCGGCTAAGAACAATTGTTAGTACGATGTTGACAACGAGCCCGATCGAAGCGATGGTTAACATCAATGCAAAATCGATCGGTTCTGGATGAATAAACCGCCGAATCCCTTCTACAAAAATCCCAATCGCGATGATGACGAGAGCTAATCCATTCAAGAACGAAGCAATGATTTCAAACCGCAAATACCCGAATGTAAACGTTTTGTTAGGCGGCCGTGAAGCTAAATAAAGAGCAATCATGCTTAGGCCGAGTGCTAGCACATCTGAAGCCATATGGGCAGAATCAGAAAGTAAGGCGAGCGAGTTGGAAAAAAGACCGCCTGCAATTTCGACAAACGTAAAAAACAAAGTTAATATAAGCGTAATCCAAAGCGCTTTTTTTGATTTACTCTGCTTTTTTGTGTGTGGAAGATGATGATAATCGTATTGAGTCATATCGCACCTCTTTTTAAAATAATTATAATTAAATAATTATACTTTTTATAAATAAATAATTATTTTAATTATAATTATTATAATTAAATATTTAATATAAGTATATTCAATCTAGATGAAAAATGCAACTGATCATTTTCTGTAAAATGCGTGTTGAAAGTTGTCAAAAAATATAAACATTTTTGTTCAAGGAATTTATCGGAGGATGTGGAATATATAGAATAACTGTAAAACTTAAAGGAAAGGATGCGATGCCGTTTGATCGCTACAACCCCAACAGATTTTGAAGTTCATTTGTTTCATGAGGGAAGCCTATATAAAAGCTATGAGTTATTTGGAGCGCATGTCATAAAAGAAAAGGGGATAACAGGAACACGGTTTTGTGTATGGGCTCCTCATGCACGTGAAGTTCGGCTCGTAGGGAGTTTCAATAATTGGAATGGGAGCGATCATTCGCTTGTGAAAGTAAGCGAGCAGGGTGTATGGGCGATTTTTGTTCCAGTAAATTTAGAAGGGCATTTATATAAGTATGAAATTGTCACAAGCAACGGAGATGTTTTGTTAAAAGCAGACCCGTATGCGTTTTATTCAGAGCTGCGCCCTCGTACTGCTTCCATTGTCTATTCGCTACAAGGATATAAATGGAACGATAGAGCGTGGCAGCGAAAAAAATTAAGAAAACCAATCTATGACCAACCGATGTTTATTTACGAACTTCATTTAGGTTCTTGGAAAAAGAAACGCGACGGGAGTTTTTATACTTACCAAGAATTGGTCGATGAATTGATTCCATATATCGTCGATCACGGGTTTACTCATATCGAACTGCTTCCTCTCGTTGAGCATCCGCTCGACCGTTCGTGGGGATACCAAGGGATCGGATACTATTCCGTGACAAGTCGCTACGGTAATCCACATGATTTTATGGCGTTTGTTGACCGCTGCCATCAAGCCGGAATTGGTGTGATTTTAGATTGGGTCCCTGGTCATTTTTGCAAAGATGCCCATGGACTTTACCTATTTGACGGCGAACCGACGTATGAGTATGCCAATATACAAGATCGGGAAAATCCTGTATGGGGAACGGCGAATTTTGATTTAGGCAAACGGGAGGTTCGAAGCTTTCTTATTTCGAACGCTTTATTTTGGCTGGAATATTTTCATATTGATGGCTTTCGCGTGGACGCTGTCGCGAATATGTTGTATTGGCCGAACAGCGATGCCCTTCATCCAAATCCGTACGCCATCGAGTTTTTGCAAAAGCTAAATGAGGTCGTTTTTGCTTATGACCCTTCAGTCTTGATGATTGCAGAAGATTCCACGGACTGGCCGCGCGTTACTGCTCCAACGTATGAAGGAGGACTAGGGTTTAATTATAAATGGAATATGGGATGGATGAACGATATTTTAACGTATATGGAAGCCACACCGGAGCAACGAAAATCTTTGCATCATAAAGTCACCTTCTCGCTTTTATATGCTTATTCAGAAAACTTTATTTTGCCATTTTCCCATGATGAAGTAGTGCACGGAAAAAAATCATTATTGAACAAAATGCCGGGAGAGTATGAACAAAAATTTGCGCAACTGCGCTTGTTATACGGATATTTGGCGACACATCCAGGCAAAAAACTGTTGTTTATGGGCAGTGAATTCGGGCAGTTTGATGAATGGAAAGATTTAGAGCAATTAGACTGGATGCTATTTGATTTTGAGATGCATCGAAAAATGAATGAGTATGTGAAAGAATTAATGAAGTTTTATAAACGCTATAAACCGCTTTATGAACTGGATCATTCATCAGAAGGATTTGAATGGATCGATGTTCATAACGCAGAGCAAAGCATTTTTTCGTTTGTTCGCAAAGGAAAAAAAGAGAGTGACCTATTGATTGTAGTATGTAATTTTACGCCGATTGTGTACCATGACTATAAAGTCGGGGTTCCGTCGCGAGCGACTTACAAAGAGGTGTTCAATAGCGATGCCACCGCTTTTGGTGGATCCGGATATGTGAATAAAAAGGCGCTCGTTGCAATAGAAGAACCATTTCATGGAAAGCCATATCATCTTCAAATGACAATCCCGCCGTTCGGAATTGCTGTGTTGCGTCCAATGAGAAAACGAGAGGAGAGAAGCGAGGATGGTAAAGAAAAAGTGCATCGCCATGTTGTTGGCCGGCGGTCAAGGTAGCCGATTAAACTCGTTAACGAAACAGCTTGCCAAGCCCGCTGTTCCGTTTGGAGGGAAATACCGAATTATCGACTTTACGTTAAGCAATTGCACGAATTCCGGGATTGACACAGTCGGGGTGTTAACACAATATCAGCCGCTCTTATTGCATTCTTACATCGGGATCGGCAGCGCGTGGGATTTAGATCGAAGAAACGGCGGTGTGACGGTCTTGCCTCCATACTCAGAAGCATCGGGTGTCAAATGGTATGAAGGAACGGCGAACGCGATTTACCAAAATATCAATTATATTGAGCAATATGATCCCGATTATGTGCTCATTCTTTCTGGAGATCATATTTATAAGATGAACTATGCCAAGATGCTCGGTTATCATATCGAAAAAGGTGCAGATGTGACGATTTCGGTTATTGAAGTGCCATGGTCGGAAGCGAGCCGTTTTGGCATTATGAATACGAATGAGCAGATGGAAATTGTCGAGTTTGAGGAAAAGCCGGTATTGCCGAAAAACAACTTGGCGTCGATGGGGATTTATATTTTTAACTGGCCGATTTTAAGGGAATATTTAGAAATTGATAACGATAATCCACATTCCAGTCATGACTTTGGAAAAGATGTGATTCCGTTATTGTTAAATGAAGGGAAGCGGCTCGTTGCTTATCCATTTAAAGGATATTGGAAAGATGTCGGAACGGTAAAAAGCTTATGGGAAGCAAACATGGACTTGTTGAACCTAGAAAGCGAGTTAAATTTATTTGATCATGCGTGGCGCATTTACTCCGTTAACCCAAATCAGCCGCCGCAATACATCGCTTCTCATGCATCTGTTGTTAATTCGCTTGTGAATGAAGGGTGCGTAATTGAAGGGAGTGTAGAGCATTCCGTTGTATTTCAAGGGGTACACATTCAAAAAGGAGCAATGGTGAAAGATTGTGTTGTGATGCCAGACGCCATCGTTGGCGAAAATGTATATATTGAAAAAGCGATTGTGCCATCAGCATTGGAAATTCCAGCAGGAACGATTATTCGCCCGTCTCTGTCCGGAGAAGAAATTATCCTTGTCACAAAAGAATGGCTCGAACAACAGAGGTCGGAAACGATCGAGAAAGGATGAGTAACTGTGAATAAAATGATGTTAGGCGTGATTGATGCGACCACATATATGGAGCCGATTCATGAGCTAGCAGCGCACCGTTCCATTGCAGCGGTCCCATTTGCGGGGAGGTATCGTCTTATTGATTTTGTTTTATCGAATATGGTCAATTCGGGAATCGAAAGCGTCGCGATTTTTCCGAAATATCAATATCGGTCATTGATGGATCATTTAGGTTCAGGGAAAAATTGGGATTTAAATAGAAAGCGGGACGGACTCTTTTTCTTTCCGTCACCGGATTTGCATATTCCGTCTCCGCATCTTGGAGCATTTCAGCATTTTGAACAACATATTGATTATTTTTTGCGAAGTAAACAAAAGTATGCGCTCATTTGCAATAGTTATACGATTTGCAATATCGACTACCAGCTAGTTTTACAGCGGCATATTGCGAATCAGTGTGATATTACAGAAGTGTGCCATCAAGGCCGTTCGCTCGAAATGTTCATTTTAGAAACGTCGTTGTTGCTAGACTTAATTGCCAACCGTGTACAAACAGGCTACAACAGCATCGTCAATGTTGTTCGTGATCCGTCTCACCAACTGAACATTTGTCACTATGAGCATCACGGCTATGTGGCGGTGATTGACTCCGTCGAGAGCTATTTCCGCCATAGTTTGGAGCTGCTTCATCCGGAGATATGGAAACAATTGTTTGTGAAATCGCGTCCAATTTATACGAAAGTAAAAGATGAGCCGCCAACTCAATACACTGCGAGCGCGGTTGTCAAAAACTCGATGATTGCGAACGGTTGTGTGATCGAAGGACATGTGGAAAACTGCATCGTGTTTCGCGGCGTGAAAATCGGGAAGGGAGCGGTAGTGAAAAATAGTGTAATTATGCAAAAGACGCAAATTGGGGAACGATGCGAATTAGATCATGTGATTATTGACAAAGATGCTAAAGTGGAGAACGATGTGAAAATAGCTGGGACAGAACGGCGTCCATTTGTCGTTCGCAAAGGCACTGTACAAGGAGCGTTGATGAACCGGTGAAAGTGTTATTTGTTGTTTCGGAATGTGTACCGTTTGTGAAATCAGGAGGGTTGGCGGATGTAGCAGGGGCACTGCCGAAAGAGTTAAAACGGCTTGGAACCGATATTCGCGTGATGCTGCCGAAGTATGGCACGATTCCAGAAATGTATCGCACTAAAATGAAAAAAGTGGCACAATTGATCGTTCGCGTCGGATGGAGACGACAATATTGCGGCATTGAAATGCTAGAGCATGAAGGAGTCACTTATTATTTCGTCGACAACGAATATTATTTTAAACGCGACCGTTTATACGGCCATTATGACGACGGAGAACGGTTTTCTTATTTTTGTCGAGCAGCGTTAGACGCGTTGCCTGCGATTTCGTTTCAGCCTGATATTATTCATTGCCATGACTGGCATACAGGAATGATTCCGTTTTTATTACGGGAGGAATATAAAAAGAATTCGTTTTACCAACATATGCGCTCGGTATTTACGATTCACAATTTGCAATTTCAAGGCATTTTTCCGCGTGAAATTTTAGGGGATTTGCTGAATTTAAGCGACCGTTATTTTACGATCGAACATGTGGAGTTTTACGGGAACGTCAGCTTTATGAAGGCGGCGCTCGTAGCGAGTGATATGATTACAACCGTCAGCCCGACGTATAAAGAAGAGATTCAAACAGAATATTATGGAGAAAAGTTAGATGGGCTGTTGCGGGCACGCCAACGCGATTTAGTCGGGATTTTAAATGGGATTGACGATGAAGTGTACAATCCGAAAAAAGATCGGTATATCGCTGTTCCGTACGATCAAACGACGATTGCACGGAAAGAGATCAATAAGCAGGCGCTGCGGCAAAGGTTTAGTCTGCCGAGCGAGGAAGATGTGCCGATTATCGCGATGGTCACACGTTTAACAAAGCAAAAAGGTCTTGATTTAGTGAAATGTGTGTTTCATGAGATCATTGCGGAGAACGTTCAATTTATTGTTCTCGGTACCGGTGATTGGGAGTTTGAGCACTTTTTTAATGAGATGGCTATTACATACCCTAACCAAGTCAAAGCGTATATCGGCTTTCATGAGGAATTGGCGCACCAAATTTATGCCGGCGCGGATTTGTTTTTGATGCCCTCGCAATTTGAGCCGTGTGGGCTTGGGCAGTTAATTGCCTTAAGGTATGGTGCGATTCCGATCGTGCGTGAAACCGGCGGGCTGAATGATACGGTACAATCATTTAATGAATTTACTGGAGAAGGAAACGGCTTTCGTTTTAAAAACTTCAATGCGCATGATATGCTTTATACGATTCGGCGGGCGCTTGGATTTTATTATCAAAAAGAAGTGTGGGAAAAATTAATGATAGCGGCGATGAGCCGTGATTACAGCTGGGCAAAGTCCGCCTTTAAGTACAATCAGCTTTACGATGAATTAATGGCTGGGAGTGGGAGTCGTGTTCTCTAACAAAGAAGAGTTTAAAACGGTTTTTTTGAAAAAGCTAGAAATGATGTATGGGAAAAGGTTTGAGGAATCAACCGTGCGCGATCAATATCAGACGTTAGGGAATATGGTTCGCGAGTATATAAGCCAAAACTGGATTCACACGAATGAGCGGAGCCGGGCGAACAATCATAAAAAAGTGTACTATTTGTCGATTGAATTTTTGCTTGGTCGCCTTCTTGGTAGCAATTTATTAAACCTTGGCATTCGTGATGTCGTGGAAGAAGGATTGAGAGATCTCGGGATCGATTTAAGGGAAATAGAAGAGAGCGAGGCGGACGCGGGACTAGGAAACGGCGGTCTTGGTCGCCTTGCTGCTTGTTTTTTAGATTCGTTGGCTTCTCTTAATTTACCGGGGCATGGGTACGGTATTCGCTATAAACACGGGTTGTTTGATCAAAAAATTGTCGATGGCTTTCAAGTAGAACTGCCAGAGCAATGGTTAAGACATGGAAATGTGTGGGAAGTTCGAAAAGAAGATTTGGCGGTTGAAGTGAATTTTTGGGGAAAAGTCGATGTTTCTTATGAGGGGGGACGGCTAACGTTTCGCCATGTCGATAGCGAAAAAGTCATGGCGGTTCCGTATGACATGCCTGTGATCGGGTACGGGGCGAACACGGTGAATACGCTTCGTCTCTGGAGCGCGGAGCCAGCGAAAACATTTCCGACTTATAAAAACGTCATGCAATATAAGCGGGAAACGGAGGCCATTTCCGAATTTTTATATCCTGATGATACGCACGATGAAGGAAAAATTTTGCGGTTGAAGCAGCAATATTTTCTTGTCACAGCTAGCATCGGTAGTATCGTCCGCGCTCATCGCCAGCAATACGGGCATTTGTACCAGCTGCATGAGTATGTAGCGATTCATGTGAACGATACGCATCCTGTGTTGGCGATTCCAGAGCTAATGAGGGTGCTATTAGACGAAGAAGGAATGGGCTGGGAAGAGGCGTGGCACATTACGACAAATACAATTTCTTATACGAATCATACGACATTATCGGAAGCACTAGAAAAATGGCCGATTCGCATTTTCCAACCGCTCCTTCCGCGCATTTATATGATTGTGGAAGAAATTAATGAGCGGTTTTGCCGCGAGCTTTGGCAACGGTATCCCGGGCAATGGAAGCGAATCGAAGAGATGGCGATTATCGCGCACGGGCTTGTGAAAATGGCGCATTTAGCGATTGTGGGCAGCTACAGCGTCAATGGCGTAGCGAAACTGCATTCCGAAATTTTAAAACATCGTGAAATGAAGTTATTTTATGAAGTGTTTCCGCAAAAGTTTAACAATAAAACGAACGGCATTACTCATCGCCGCTGGCTATTAAAAGCGAATCCCGAGCTTTCGTCGTTAATTACGCGGGCAATCGGTGACCGCTGGATTAAGGAGCCAGAAACATTGCTAGATTTAAAGCCGTATGCTTACGATGCTTCCTTTCGTGATGAACTAGGCAAAGTGAAACAAAAACGCAAAACGATGCTTGTAAAACGTATTTACGAACAAACCGGCATCACCGTAGACGAATCGTCCATTTTTGATGTGCAGGTGAAACGGCTTCATGCGTATAAACGCCAGTTGCTTAACGTGCTACACATTATGTATCTCTACAACCGGCTAAAAGAAGATTCGAGCTTTTCCATTTATCCGCGCACGTTTATTTTTGGGGCAAAAGCATCTCCAGGATATTATTATGCGAAACGAATTATTAAGCTCATTAATTCATTAGCGGATAAAGTCAATCGAGATTCGCAAACGAATGACCGGCTCAAAGTGATTTTTTTAGAAAACTACCGCGTATCGTTAGCGGAAGAGATTTTTCCTGCCGCAGATGTCAGTGAGCAAATTTCAACCGCCAGCAAGGAAGCATCCGGCACCGGCAATATGAAATTTATGATGAACGGGGCGATTACGCTCGGAACGTTAGACGGGGCCAATATCGAAATTTTAGAGGCGGTTGGGAAGGAAAATATTTTTATTTTCGGCTTAACAGCTCAAGAAGTGTTAGATTATTACCAAAATGGCGGATATCGCGCGCATGAATATTATCATCATGACCGGCGGATTAAACAAGTAGTCGATCAACTAGTAAACGGGTTTTTCTCAGATGCGCACGACCACTTTGAGCCGATTTACGATTCATTATTAATGCAAAACGATGAATATTTTGTGTTGCGTGACTTTGCGGCTTACGCCGAAGCGCAGGAGCGGGTGGAAGCTGCGTATAAAAACTGTGATCATTGGTTGCAAATGAGCGTTATTAACATCGCTCATTCCGGCTATTTTTCAAGCGACCGAACGATTCAAGAATACGCGAATGACACTTGGAAGATCAAACCGCTTGTATAGCGAAAAGCGGAGGGGCTGTTAGCGCCCTCCGCGTACTATCAATCATCTCCATTCAACAAATCGCCAATCGACCCTAAAATGCTACTTTCGCCAACTGAACGGCCCCCGGCGCTTGGAGCAGCCGCGATAATGCGGTCTGCCAGACGGCTGAACGGCAACGACTGCACCCAAACCGTTCCTGGTCCTGTTAAAGTTGCAAAAAACAACCCTTCGCCGCCGAAAAAGGCGGTTTTAATTTTGCCGACAAATTCAATATCATAGTTGACTTCTTTCGTCATAGCGACGAGGCAGCCGGTGTCAATACGTAATTTTTCTCCCGGTTTCAACTCTCGTTTATAAATCGTCCCACCAGCATGCAAAAAGGCAAGACCGTCTCCTTCAAGTTTTTGCATAATAAACCCTTCCCCACCGAAAAAGCCGGTGCCGAGTTTGCGTTGAAAATCAATGCCGACCGATACGCCTTTGGCGGCGCAAAGAAACGAATCTTTTTGGCAAATGATTTTTCCGCCTAGTTCACTTAAATCTACCGGAATAATTTTACCGGGATACGGGGCAGCGAACGAAACGCGCCGTTTGCTCGTTCCGTGATTCGTAAACACGGTCATGAATAAACTTTCCCCCGTTAACAGCCGTTTGCCGGCACCGACTAATTTGTTGAGAAACCCTTTATTCGAACTGGATCCGTCGCCAAAAACGGTTTCCATTTCAATGCCGTCTTCCATCATCATCATGCCGCCTGCTTCGGCAATGACGCTTTCTTGTGGATCTAATTCAATTTCGACAAACTGCATATCATCGCCGTATAGCTTGTAATCAATTTCGTGTGCATTCATTTTCTTCACCTCTATGATTAGTTTACTCGTATGTATTCTCTATTACGTATGATTATTCCTTTTTGTTTCACACAAAGCGAAGGCGATTCCTAGCTCTTGAAGTTAAACGTTCTTCCGGCAGAAACGACGGAGAGGGGGGCAGAACGGAGTTAGACGGAAATAAGAAAAGCGCAAAGCGCCCGCCTATCGGCGAAGATCGCACAAGCCCCACCGAGGAGGCTCAGCCCAAGCAAAGCTTGGGCTTGCGTGGGATATTTCAAAGAAGTGAATTCAGCGTGTCGCCGCCGAAAGAAGGGGCGGAGCGACTCGAGCCGATGGCGCTTGGAGCTAGACAGCTCCCCTTTTATGAAGATTATGAACCGTGGTAGACCCAAAATTTTATACTTTCTTATCTTTTGAAAAAGACCATCCAAGGACGGTCTTAATCACGAGTCTTTGCTTCGGTATACGGCTCTTTTTCATACGCTCGCAAGTCCCCGATGTTCGACATGATTTGTTCCCTATCTAAAATCGCTTCCAATTGTTCATGCTCTCGTGTCGGGTAAATCGCTAACGGGTGTCCGTATAAGTCAACAGCGGCAAAATTTTCGAAAGCCTCGACATATCCGACCGGTTCCTCTGCTTCTGTATAGGCTTCGTTGTAATGATCAACATATTGCCATAAGTCCGATGGGGTGTCCGATGTTCCATAGCGGGCAACTTCTTGCCATGCATCTTCCGCATCGTACATGACGGCATCTTGATCGTCAAAATCAAATTTTCCGAACGGAGGCAATAGCACTCCTTCTTCGAGTGGGCGCTGGTGCGAAACAATTTGATCACGGCTATGCTCTTTGCAAAAAGTCGTCGTCGGTAGCGCTTCGAGCCGTTCATATGGAATTGGTTGCCCACATATTTCGCAACGGCCATATGTTCTAGCTTGGATCGCCTGAAGCGCCCGTTTAATGTCGTTTAACTCCCGTTCGGCATGCTCATGAAGAGCAATATCTTTTTCTCGTTCATACAGTTCCGTTGCTTCATCTGCTGGATGGTTATCATAACTTGCTAATTCCCCAGTGGAATCATGAGCGTGACTTCGCTCCATGCCGAAATGATCATTGTGGTTCAGCCGTTCTTCCAACTCCTGTTTGGCTTTAAGAAGCCGTTTCTGTAAGGCGGCTTGTTGATCGTCTGTTAACATGAGAGTTCCTCCCTTATTAGCCTTTATCATGTAGTATGGACGAAAAACAAAAAAAAACACGGTCGATTTGACCGTGTTTACAGCCAGTGACTGATTAAAAGGCCGAGCGCCAACAAAAAACCGAATTGCGTATTCGTTTGCGCCGTTGCTTTCATGGCGGGCATCATTTCGATCGGCTTTGTTTTGCCGATAAATCCTTTTGCGGCAGTGATTGCTTTTGGAATGCTTAGAAAAACAAGGAGCGTCCATGGCGAAACAATGTGGAGAGCGACAAGTCCTACTATCCACGCAAAAGAAACGATAAACATGCTGGCTAAAATTCGGATGGCATTCGTTCGTCCGGCTAAAATGGCAAGCGTTTTCCGACCGTGCTTTCGGTCTCCGTCAAGATCGCGAATATTGTTGGCCAACAAAATGGAGCCAACTAAAATAGCGATGGGAATCGATACGACAACAGGAACAACGGTGACTTCACCGGTTTGAATAAAAAAGGAAATTAAAATAATGACAAGTCCCATAAAGAAGCCAGCTGCCAGCTCGCCAAACGGTGTATAGGCGATCGGAATAGGTCCACCGGTGTAAAAATAGCCTGCTGCCATACAAACTGTGCCGACGGCCGCTAACCACCAGCTGCTGTTCATGCAAATATATACACCAATGAGCATCGCCGCGGCAAAAAAGGAAATCGCAAGCATGAGCACGGTTTTCGGTTGAATGCCGTCGCGAACAATGGCTCCGCCAATGCCGACAGATTCCGCCGAGTCGAGCCCGCGCTTATAATCATAATATTCGTTAAACATGTTTGTCGCCGCTTGGATAAACAAGGAAGCAACAAGCATCGCTACAAACAAAGAGAGATGAACCTCTGTTTCATGAAAAGCCAAAGCTGTGCCTATGGAAACTGGGACGAAAGCGGCGGTCAATGTATGCGGACGCGTCAGTCGCCACCATACGCGCCAATCGCGCTCCGATTTAAAGGCCGATGGTTGTTGTGCCGGTAATGGTGATTGCATAAATCATACCCCTCGTATTAGGATAGAATAAAAGCGTTGTTCAAAAAACGTTCAAAATAAGTGTAGGTAAACGTTGAGAAGGTGTCAACCCTTTTGGAATAGATAAATTATTTCCTATTATATATAATGGAAAGTGGCGATTGATTTTCACGCATTTGTCTAAAAAGTTCAGTACCACAAGAAAGCGGGATCACAGTGACGATTTTATCTCAACATAAAATTCAAGAACAATGGAATGCGATTGCCAGATCAACTAGTGCACCGTTTGTCAGTTGGAGCGAAACGATTCCGGCTGTGGACCCTATCCGTTTTTTTATGCTCGGAGCGCGGAGTTCCTTTAGGAGCCGATTTTATTGGTCCGACCGTTTCAATGAAACGATCTATGTGGGGATAGGGTGCACATACACCATTGTCGCAAAAGGGGATGAGCAGCGGTTTGCGACGGTTGAAAACGAATGGAAGCGTTTTATCGAAAGGACGGCGATTCATTCGAACGGAACAGACGCCATCCCTCTTTTGTTTGGCGGTTTTTCGTTTGATCCGCTCAAACGGAAAAGTGGGCAGTGGCATCATTTTTCCGATGCGAAGTTGATCGTGCCGACGGTGCTATTGTCCGTGAAAAAGGGGAAGGCAACGGTTACGGTGACGCTGCCTTCGCAACAGTATGAAGAAATAACCGAGCGTATTGGCCAATTATTTTCCATGTTATATGACGGGCACCTCTTCTCTTCGTCCCTTCCTCCGCTTATACAATACGAGGAAAGAAGGAAGCGGGAATGGATGGAGGCGGTCGAAAAAGTCATTGACCGTATCCGAAAAGGGGATTTTGCCAAAGTGGTGTTGGCGCGAGAAGAGCGCTTTACATTTGCGGGTCGACTAGAGGCTAGCTCAGTGCTGGAACGGTTGCGCGAGCAGCAGCCGACGAGCTATTTGTTTGCTTTTGAACAAAATGGCAGTTGTTTTATCGGGGCTTCTCCGGAGCAGCTTGTCAAAAAAGAAGGGGACATATGTTATTCGACTTGTTTAGCCGGATCGATTCGCCGCGGCAAAACGATAAGAGAAGACGAAGAACTTGGTCATTGGCTGTTGCAAGATGAAAAAAATTTACAGGAACATCAGTTTGTGGTCGAAATGATCAAAGAAGCGATGGCGGAAGCGTGCGAGAACGTCCACATTCCAACGAAACCGCAACTATTAAAAATGCGAGATATTCAACATTTATACACACCGGTTGTCGGGGAAAATCGTCGCAACGTTTCGCTCGTTTCGCTTGTTGAGCGGCTCCATCCGACCCCGGCGCTAGGGGGAACACCGCGAGAGAAGGCGCTGGCAACGATTCGTGCCCTTGAACCGCTCGATCGCGGATGGTACGCTGCGCCGATCGGTTGGTTGGACGCGCTCGGAAATGGAGAGTTTGCCGTCGCGATTCGCTCTGGCTTATTGCAAGGAAACGAAGCGTCCTTGTTTGCCGGATGCGGGGTCGTTGGCGATTCCGACCCATTGAGCGAGTACGAAGAAACGAAGGTAAAGTTAAAACCAATGTTATCCGCCTTAGGGGTGAAGCGAGATGAATGATGATTTAACGTTGTATGTGGCAGCCTTTGTCGATGAACTGGTGAAAGCCGGGGTGCAAGATACCGTTGTCAGCCCAGGGTCACGTTCGACCCCTTTCGCCATTGTGATGGCGGAACATCCGGGCATGAACATCCATTTGAACATCGATGAACGGTCGGCGGCTTTTTTTGCGTTAGGGATGGCGAAAGCGCGGCGAAAGCCGGTTGCCCTTCTTTGTACATCAGGAACGGCCGTTGCCAACTATTGGCCAGCAGTGGTGGAAGCGTATTATTCGCGCGTTCCTTTAATTGTGTTGACGGCAGACCGTCCGCATGAGCTTCGCGATATCGGTGCACCACAGGCGATTGACCAAATTCATATTTACGGAAAACATGCGAAATGGTTTATGGAAATGGCGCTTCCAGAAAGCTCGGGCGAAATGTTGCGCTACGCTCGCATGATGGCTGCACGAGCAACTGCGGTGGCAATGACGGCGCCCCAAGGGCCTGTTCATTTAAACTTTCCGCTTCGCGAGCCGCTTGTGCCGACGGTTACGGAGCAAACGTGGAAACAAATTGAAGCAGAAGCGCCTGCCTGTATTCAAGTGACGATCGGTCAAAAAACGCTGGCGGATGAGCAGTTTCGTCAATTATATGAACAGCTTTCTAAGATAGAAAAGGGTTGGATCGTTTGCGGCGACTTAGACAAGCCGGGATTTGCCGAGGCGGTAACAGAGCTTGCGGCAACGCTCGGCTATCCGATTTTAGCTGATCCGCTTTCGCAATTGCGCAGCGGGATGCATCCGAAAGAGGAGATTGTAGAGTGTTATGATGCGATTTTAAAAGACGAAGCGATTGCCGAGCGCTTGTTACCAGAGGTGGTCATTCGTTTTGGGGCGATGCCAGTTTCGAAGCCGCTTTTATTAACGCTCAAACGTCATCCGGCCATTACGCAAATTGTTATTGATAGCGAGGACGGTTGGCGAGAGCCAACGCATGCCGCTTCACACATGATTTATTGCGATGAAATCGAGTTTTGCTCTCGGCTCGTCCAATGGAGCGATCCTCGTCCAAAAACGAGCGAATGGAAGGAATTATGGCAAGATGTGAACAAAGTTGCGAGAGAAGCGCTGCTCGAAGTGAAGCAAGAAGAATCGCTGTTTGAAGGAAAAGTATTTATAGAATTAGCTGAGCTATTGCCGGAACAGTCGTTACTATTTGTCGGTAACAGCATGCCGATTCGCGACGCAGATATGTTTTTTATGGTGAATGATAAGCAAATTCGCGTAATGGCGAACCGTGGTGCCAACGGCATTGACGGAGTCGTTTCTAGCGCGCTAGGTGCCAGTGTGGTGGCTGAGCCGCTCGTGCTTGTGATTGGCGATCTTTCTTTTTATCACGATTTGAATGGGTTGCTCGCTGCTAAGCTCCATCGTTTAAATGCTACCATTATCGTTATTAATAATAATGGCGGCGGCATCTTTTCGTTCCTACCACAAGCAAAGCATAAAAAACATTTCGAAGCATTATTCGGAACACCGACGGATTTGCAGTTTGAGCATGTCGTGCGTATGTACGATGGACAGTATCGTCAAGTGGCGACATGGGACGAGTTTCGCCATTATGTACAACAGTCGGTCGGATCGGAAGGATTGCACGTCATCGAACTACGTACATCACGGGAAGAAAATGTCGCGAAACATCGCTTTTTGTGGAATTATGTTTCCCAGGAAATCACCGAATTTCTCGAAAAAAGGGGAAGACGATGAGAATTTCGATTCGCGGTGTGTCCTATTATGTAGAAGTAGTGGGAGAAGGGGAACCGCTTTTATTGTTGCACGGGTTTACCGGAAGCGTTCAAACATGGAAGCCGTTCATATCTGATTGGAAGCAGCGAACATTAGTGATGGTAGACATCATCGGACATGGAAAAACAGATTTTCCGGACGAAGTAGAACGGTATGAAATCGAAAGCGTAGCGGCAGACCTTCATGAGTTGTTAGACCAGCTGCATATAGATAACGCACACGTCCTTGGCTATTCGATGGGAGGACGGCTAGCGCTAACGTTTGCCATTCGTTATCCGCATCGGGTTAAAACGCTTATTTTAGAAAGTAGCTCGCCTGGATTAAAAACGGAAGAAGAACGAATGGCGCGCATTCGAAGTGATGAAGCGTTAGCAGCGGAGATTGAGCAGCATGGAGTAGCGGCTTTTATTGAGAAGTGGGAGCAGCTTCCACTTTTTGTAACGCAAAAACGGTTGCCACGCGAAATACAAGAACAAATCCGCCGTGAACGGTTAGGCCATAGCGCTAAGGGGCTGGCTAACAGTTTAAGAGGCATGGGGACAGGAAAGCAGCCGTCTTGGTGGGAGCAGCTAAACAGTCTTCCCATTCCAACATTGCTTCTTTGCGGAGAATGGGATGAAAAGTTTTGCCAAATTGCATTGGAAATGAACGGACGGTTGCCGAATGCACAGCTAGCGAAAATTTCTTGTGCCGGACATGCAATTCATGTGGAACAGCCAAAGATTTTTGCTAAAATAGTAAATGAGTTTATCGAAAAAGGAGGCGAAAGGAATGGCAATTGAATGGGTCGCAGAACGTCAGTACGAAGATATTTTGTACGAAACGTATAACGGCATTGCGAAAATTACAATCAACCGTCCGGAAGTACATAATGCGTTTCGTCCGAAAACGGTTCAAGAGTTAATTGATGCTTTTTCATATGCGCGTGATGATTCGAAAATTGGTGTCATCATTTTAACAGGGGCAGGAGGCAAAGCGTTTTGTTCCGGTGGTGACCAAAAGGTACGCGGTCATGGCGGGTATGTCGGAGACGATGAAATTCCGCGGTTAAACGTATTGGATTTGCAGCGGTTAATCCGTGTAATTCCAAAGCCGGTCATTGCGATGGTAGCAGGATATGCGATCGGTGGCGGCCACGTATTGCATGTTGTATGCGATTTAACGATTGCGGCGGACAACGCCATTTTTGGACAAACAGGTCCAAAGGTCGGCAGCTTTGATGGCGGATACGGTGCTGGCTATTTAGCGCGCATCGTTGGCCATAAAAAAGCGCGTGAAATTTGGTATTTATGCCGTCAATACAATGCGCAAGAAGCGTTGGAAATGGGGCTTGTCAACAAAGTCGTTCCGTTGGAGCAGTTAGAAGAAGAAACGGTCAAATGGGCAGAAGAAATTTTAGAGAAAAGCCCGACGGCGATTCGCTTCTTAAAAGCAGCGTTCAATGCGGACTCCGACGGTCTAGCGGGCATTCAGCAGCTCGCGGGTGACGCGACATTGTTGTTCTACACAACGGAAGAAGCGAAAGAAGGACGGGATGCGTTTAAAGAGAAACGTAAGCCGGACTTTAAACAATTCCCGCGTTTTCCGTAAACAAATCGAGCAGCTTGATGAATATCATCAAGCTGTTTCTTTGTATTGGAGGGATGAATGTGAACGTACTGCCAAACTGGCTCATGCAGCGTGCGTTTTTAACGCCAGCGCGCGTGGCCGTTTACAACGAGAACAGCCGCAAAACGTTCGCCGAGCTTCATGAAGCAGCAGTGCAAAAAGCAGGAAAATTGGCGCATTTCGGCGTGCGGCAAGGCGATATCGTCGCCTTATTAATGCGCAATAGCGTAGACATGATCGAATGGATTCATGCGCTTCATTATCTTGGCGCGGTTGTGTTATTGCAAAACGTCCGATTGACTGTCCACGAATTAGTGTGGCAACTTCAAGATAGCCAAGCGAAATGGTGGATTGTGGACGACGAATGGGTTGAGTATCAACAGGCAACAACCGTTCCAACGGTGCCGGCCAGCGAATTAGTAAAGCTTCCACAAGATGAGGCGCCGCTGCAACACTATTATTCGCTGGATGATACCGCGACGATTATGTATACGTCCGGAACGACCGGAAAGCCGAAAGGGGTATTGCAAACATACGGAAACCATTGGTGGAGTGCAGTCGGATCGGTGTTAAATTTAGGGCTTCGTGAAGACGATTGTTGGTTAGCAGCAGTCCCTTTTTTCCATGTGAGCGGCTTGTCGATTTTAATGCGGAGCGTCATCTACGGTATTAGTGTCTATATGTTGAATCCGTTTCATGCCCAAAAAGCGAATGAGATCATTATGAAGGAAAAAGTGACGATGATGTCCGTTGTCAGTGCGATGTTGCAGCAAATGCTGAACGATTTAGGGGGACGAGTTTATCCTAAAACGTTTCGTTGTATGTTGCTAGGGGGTGGACCAGCCCCGAAACCGCTATTAGAAGCGTGTCGTACACAAAACATCCCGGTGTACCAAACGTACGGGATGACGGAAACAGCTTCGCAAATCGTGACATTGGCGCCGGAATACAGTTTGACAAAGCTCGGCTCGGCTGGAAAACCGCTGTTTCCTGCACAGCTTCGTATTGAGATCGACGGGCGGATGGCGCGACCGTATGAGGCGGGCGAAATTGTGGTGAAAGGACCGAATGTCACGAAAGGGTATTTACATCGGCCGGAAGCGACAAAACAAGCGATTCGTGATGGCTGGTTGTACACCGGTGATATTGGCTATGTCGATGAAGAAGGATTTCTCTATGTGTTGGACCGTCGCTCGGATTTAATTATTTCTGGTGGGGAAAATATTTATCCAGCGGAAATTGAAGCAGCATTGCTTGCACATGAAGCGGTGGAAGAGGCAGGAGTGACGGGCATCGCGGATGAGCGATGGGGCCAAGTGCCGTGCGCGTTTGTGAAAGTAAAAGAGGGTTACGCGGTGACAGAAGAGCAGTTGCTTGCTTTTTGCAAGCAACAGCTTGCTACCTATAAGCTGCCAAAACGAATTTATATCGTCGACCAACTCCCGCGAACTGCTTCACAAAAATTAGTGCGCCGTGAACTTGTTCGCCTTTTACCAAAAATATAGGGTGTCTAAGTCGATTGTCGACGGACACCCTTTTTATCGCTAAATTTTCTACTCCATTAACTCTAATTCTAACGCTCGACTAGCCACGAACTGCTCAATGTCTTTTGGCAGTCCGTCAAGCGTTCCAAATTCGTATTGCCATAAATTTGTAAAGGAATCGACATACGCAGGAAATGTTTGTTGATTGGCTCGTTTCATTTCTTGCTGGAAAGAACGAATCAAGCTTTCTTTTTT